>NZ_MQSY01000009.1:0-110090 GCF_001921245.1 Aeromonas sp. YN13HZO-058
CGGGAGGAGCGTGAATATCAAAGCGTGTTTGCATGAGGCGCTGGGGCACCCCATGCAACACGTAATTGGGACATAGCCTTTTTTATCGCTGCAATTTAGCCACTGATATTACCCGCAGAGGCTCTGCAGAGCAGCGGCAGCGTGACGGCGCCGTCATCACAGCTCTTACTTCGCGACATTGCCCGCCACGTTCAGGGCATCCCAGGTGCGGGAGAAGGGCGGCGCGTAGGCAAAGTCCAACATGCCGAGCTGCTCGGTGGTCACTCCCATGGTGATGGCGACCGCCAGCGCGTCGATGCGATGTACCGCACCCTTGCGACCGAGGATCTGGCCACCCAGCAACCGCTTGCTGCCTGCCTCATAGACCAGCTTGACGTGGATGTCGGACTGACCCGGGCAGTAGTTGGTGTGGCACTTGTCCTTGATCACCACGGTGCGATAGTCGATGCCCATCGCCTTGGCTTCCTGCTCGGAGAGGCCGGTACGGCCCGCCTCTAGTCCCAGCACCTTGAGTGCCGCGGAGCCGAGGGTACCCGGGAACGTCTGCTCGGCCCCGGCCAGGTTTTCACCCACCATGCGGCCCAGCTTGTTGGCGATGGTGGCGAGCGGCACATAGACCTGCTGCTGCTTCACGCTGTGCCAGACGCTGGCACAGTCACCGGCCGACCAGACGTTGGCCAGCGAGCTGCGTCCCTGACGGTCCACCTTGATGGCGCCGTTGCCGAGCCGCTCGATGCCGGTATCGGCCAAAAACTCGGTGTTGGGCTTGACCCCGGTGCAGACCACCACGATATCGGCCTCGTACTCGCCCTGGCTGGTTCGCACGCCGGTCACCCGGCCATCCCCCAGCAGCGCTTCAACTCGCTCACCCAGATGGAGAGAGACGCCCTGCTCGCGCAGTTCGGTTTCGATGTGTTGGGTGATCTCGCCATCAAACGCATCGGGGATGACCCGATCCGCCAGCTCGATCAGGCGCACCTCTTTGCCCTGATGCACCAGCGCCTCGACCACTTCCAGCCCGATAAAGCCGGAGCCGATCACCACGGCGCGACGATTATTCTTGTCTTGCACCGCCGCCTTGAGCGCCAGCCCGTCGGCCATCCGGCGCAGACCGAATACCCCTTGCTGCTGCAAACCGGGGATGGGAGGCATCACTTCGCGGGCACCGGTGGCGATCATCAGCCGATCGTAGCGATCGGTGAAGGTGTCACCGTTATGTTCCACCTGCAAGGTCTGGGCACTGGCGTCAACGCTCAGCACCCGATGGCCAATCTTGACCTCGATCCCCTTGGCGGCGAACTGCTCGGGGGTGAACTCAGCCATGTAGCCGGGCTCCTGAAACTCGTCACCGACGAAGTAAGGCAGGCCACAGGCACCGAAGGAGATCACCTCGGAGGCCTCATAAACGACGATCTCGGCCTCTTTGGCCAGACGGCGCGCCTTGGCCGCCGCGCTCATACCGGCGGCTTCGCCACCGATGATCAGAATTCTCATTGTTTTTTCCTCTCAATGGCGCAGGGAGGGCATGCCCTCCCTGCGGTCTATGACGGGAAAGGGTCACCCCTTTCCACGCCCAGATCAACCGACGCAAATCAGACGGTGGACTCTTCGCCGTCCAGACTCACTTCGTGATCGCTGTTGAACACATGCATGTCGGTTTCGCCCATCAGGCGGCTGGTGACAGTCCCTGCGGTGATGGAGCCGGAGACGTTCAGCGCGGTACGACCCATGTCGATCAGCGGCTCGATGGAGATGAGCAGACCGGCCAGCGCCACCGGGAAGTCCAGCGCGGAGAGCACGATCAGCGCGGCAAAGGTGGCGCCGCCGCCAATCCCGGCCACCCCGAAGGAGCTGACGGTGATGATGGCGATCAGGGTCATGATGAAGCCGGGATCCATCGGATTGACCCCGACGGTCGGGGCAATCATCACCGCCAGCATGGCCGGATAGATACCGGCGCAGCCGTTCTGGCCGATGGTGGAACCGAAGGAGGCGGCGAAGTTGGCGATCCCCTCAGGAATACCCAGCGACTTGGTCTGGGTCTGCACGTTCATCGGGATGGAGCCCGCGCTGGTGCGCGAGGTGAAGGCAAACGCCAGCACCGGGGTGATCTTCTTGAGGAAGCGGGCGGGGTTGATGCCGACCATGCTCACCAGCAGCAGGTGTACCGCGAACATCAGCGCGATGGCGCCGTAAGAGGCCATCACGAAGCTGAGCAGGTTGATGATGTCAGCGTAGTTGGAACCGGAGACCACCTTGGTCATCAGCGCCAGCACACCGAACGGGGTCAGGCGCAGCACCAGGGTCACCATGCGCATCACGATGGCATGGGCCACGGCCACGAAGTGGCTGAAGCTGGCGAAAATCTCCGGCTTCTTGCGGGCAATGCCAGTGGCAGAAAGGCCGATGAAGATGGAGAAGATCACCACGGCGATGGTGGAGGTCTTGCGCGCCCCGGTCATGTCGAGGAAGGGGTTGGCAGGAATGAACTCCAGCATCATCTTGGCAAACGACATACTCTCGACGCTGCCGAGGGTGGTCTGCAGCGCGGCGCCACGGGCGCTTTCGGCAGCACCGGAGGTGAGACCTTCAGCGGTCAGGCCAAACAGGTTGGACATCAGAATGCCCGCCCCGGCGGCGATGGCGGTGGTGAAGATCAGCACGCCGATGGTCATGGCGCTGATCTTGCCCAGCGCAGTGCCGCCATTGAGCTTGAGGATGGCACCGATGATGGAGACCATGATCAGCGGGATGATGATCATCTGCAGCAACTTCACATAGCCACCGCCCACGATATCCAGATAGTCGATGGTCTGGACAATGACCGGTGAACCGGCGCCATAGAGCAGTTGCAGCGCGGCGCCGAACAGAATACCGAGCCCCAGACCGGCAAAGACCCGGCGGGTGAAGCTCACATGTTTTTCCTGTAACCGGTAGAGAAAGAACAGCAAGATGGCGGCGATGGCCAGATTGCCGATAACGCTAAATGTCATGGTATGACTCCCCAAAAAGCGGGCTTGCGCCCGAGAAACAAGAGCAAGCGCCATGCTTGCCCTGGCAACCGTGTCAGACGGTCTGCGCCGTCGTGACAAGAACAAGGGGGTCTATCGCCCCCTTGTCACAGATTCACTGCTTCTGCTGTTTCGCTCGCATGATGTTGATGATTTCGATGTCGGTATCCAGCATCCCCTCTTTGGAGAGGCGGCCCAGATTGGCAATGGTCTCGTCCACGTCATCGGAGACGATCCCCTCGCTCTGGGGGACATGCAGGTTGTTGATGGCCATCAGGGAAGACTTCACCGCCGCCGAGGTGGAGGTGGAGACCTTCATGGAGCAGGCGCTGCCCGCGCCGTCACAGATAATGCCGGAGACATCGCCAATCATGTTGTTGATGCAGTGGCTGATCTGCTGATACTGGCCACCCAGCAGCCAGGTGATGGCGGCACCGGATCCCATGGCGGCGGTACTGGCGGCGCACAGCGCCGACAGCTTGTTCTGATAGGTCTTGATGTAGATGGCCACCAGATGGCTCATCACCAGCGCCCGGGTCAACTGCTCGTCACTCGCCTTGAGGAAGCGGGCGGCGGCGACCACCGGCATGGTGGCGGCAATGCCCTGATTGCCGGAACCGGAGTTGGACATGGCGGGCAGCATGGCACCATCCATTCTTGCATCGGAGGCGGCGGAAGAGAGGCGCATGGCCAGCGTCATCAGGTCATCGGAGAGCAGCTTGCGCTCCACCTGCTCGGTGAGGATCTTGCCGATCTGCAGGCCGTAACCCTGCAACCCTTCATCTGCCAGCGCCTGATTCATGGTGGCGGCCTCGCGGATAAAGTCGATCTCCGCCAGCGGCACTTGCAAGGCAAAATCGACGATCTCCCGCAGGGTCATGGTCGGTTTGGCGGATTTGGCGGGCTGGATCTGCACGCCGGGGGCACTGTTCTGCTCCATCAGCACCTCGCCATCCTTCTCCATCAGGATGATGCGGGTGTGGTCGGTGCAGATCACCACCCGGGCGCTGTGGCCCTCCACTTCGGCCAGCACTTCGGCGTAGAGCACGTCCGGCACATCCTTCACATCCACCACAATGCAGTGCAGCAACGCCTTGGCCGCCTCGACCTGGGCCGGGGTGAGAGTCTTGAGCACCTCCAGCCCGGCATCCGGGTTACCGCCGGTGATGCCGACCGCAGCCGCCACCGGCAGGCCGATCATGCCGGTACCCGGCACCCCGACCCCCATGCCGTTCTTGAACAGGTTGCCACTGACCCAGACGCTGATGCGGGTCGGATCCTGCCCCAGCAGCTTGCGGCAGTTGGCCGCCGCCAGCGCCACCGACATCGGCTCGGTGCAGCCCAGGGCCGGTACCACTTCACGCTTGAGCAGGGTAATAAAGTCGGTCCATTGTGCGTTCATCTGTGCATTCTCATCTTGGTGGCGCAATGCCTGTTCATCGCCACAGGCAACAGCATGGCAAAAAAGGGTGACCCTGGGTCAACGTCAATCTGGGAGCGCGTCGCAGAGGCGTCGCGAGAGAGGTGGCCGCCCGATGACGGCCCCATGCAAATCAACTAAATTTGATATTAATATCAATAAAATCAAATTAAGTTGCGCAGCATCGCTTTTTTCAGCGTTATTATGCCCACCTTTTAACAAAGTGCGACAATTTGTGAAGTCGCGCACAGACGGCGCGATGACTCAGAGGTGATAGCGAGCCAGCAGCTGCCGATAGGCGGGTGTCTGCTTGAATGCTTTGAGCGCGGAGGAGAACTGGGTGGCCAGCTGATCGTGGCCAGGCTTGTGGGTAAAACCCAGGAAGTTGCGGTTGTCGACGGTCAACAGGCGGCTACCATTGAGCACCTGATCCTGCAGCCCCTGGGTGCGCAGCAGATAACGACCGACCCGCTCGTTGAGCACCACCCCGTCCAGCCTGCCAGCCATCATCAGGTGCAACTGCTTGATCATGTTGCCATCGCCGGTCATGGCAACCCGGATGACCCCCTTATCGGCCAGAAAATCAGGGCTGTAGGCATAGTCGGCCTGAACACCGATCCGCAGCCCCTTGAGGTCGGAGAGTTGCTCAAATTTCACCGGGCGATCCGCCGGATAGAAGAGCACCTCGCCGCTGTGAGAGAGCGGCTCTTCGGGATAGTGGAGCCACTGCTGGCGAGCCTCGATATAGAAGACATCGAGTACCGCATCCCCTTGCTTGAGACGAGCCTGCTGCAATACCCGCTTCCAGGGCAGTACCCTCACCTCGGTGCGATAGCCCAGTTGCAGCAACACGGCGCGGGCCAGCTCGAGATCGGCCCCCACCAGCTCGCCATTGTCACTGCGCATGACATAGGGGGGCCACAGCTCGGTCAGTATGGTCAGGGTCGGGGGCTCGTCCGCCAGCGCGCTGCAGCCCAACACCAGCGATGCCAACAGCCAGCCGCCTTGCCACCCTCGTCGCCACATCCGTTGCCAATCCATGGGCATATCTCCATACCGCCATGGTTTGAGAGTATACAATCCGGGGGTAATAAAAAAGGAGGCCGAAGCCTCCTTGTTATGCGATACCTGACAGGCACTTACAGTGCCTTGAGGATCGCCTCGACGCTGGCCTTGGCATCGCCAAACAGCATCTGGGTATTCTCTTTGAAGAACAGCGGGTTCTGGACACCGGCGTAGCCAGTGTTCATGGAGCGCTTGAAGCCGATGACGTTCTGCGCTTTCCACACTTCCAGTACCGGCATCCCGGCGATCGGGCTGCCCGGATCTTCCATCGCGGCCGGGTTGACGGTGTCGTTGGCACCGATCACCAGCACGGTGTCGGTATCGGCGAAGTCGTCGTTGATTTCGTCCATTTCCAGCACGATGTCATACGGCACTTTCGCTTCCGCCAGCAGCACGTTCATGTGGCCTGGCAGACGACCGGCAACCGGGTGGATACCGAAGCGCACCTTGACGCCGCGATCACGCAGCTTCTGGGTGATTTCAGCCACCGGATACTGGGCCTGTGCCACCGCCATGCCGTAGCCCGGGGTGATGATGACGGAGCTGGAGTTCTTCAGCAGGTCAGCCACTTCCTCGGCGCTGGTTTCGCGGTATTCGCCCATCTCCTGATCAGCCGTGGAGGCCACGCCGTCGGAGCCGAAGCCACCGGCGATCACCGAGATGAAGGAGCGGTTCATCGCCTTGCACATGATGTAAGAGAGGATCGCACCGGAGGAACCTACCAGCGCACCCACCACGATCAGCAGGTCGTTGGAGAGCATGAAGCCCGCCGCCGCCGCCGCCCAACCGGAGTAGGAGTTCAGCATGGAGACCACCACCGGCATGTCGGCGCCACCGATGGAGGCAACCAGATGCCAGCCGAAGGCGAAGGCGATCAGGGTCATCACCAGCAGAGCGAAGGTAGAGCCGCCCGCATTGACGAAGTAGACCATCAGCGCCAGAGAGGCGACCACGGCCAGCAGGTTCAGCTTGTGGCGGTGCGGCAGCATCAGCGGCTTGGAGGAGATCAGACCGCGCAGTTTGCCGAAGGCCACCACGGAACCGGTGAAGGTCACGGCACCGATGAAGACGCCCAGGAAGATCTCGACCAGGTGGATGTTCAGCATGGCGCCGGAGAGGTGCTCGACCTGGGCGACGCTGGCCGCCTGTTCGAACGCCGCACGGGCGGCTGCCAGCGTGGCATCCAGGTTGGAACCGACGGAGACGACTACCTCAGCAGGAGCAGAGGGGTGCAGATCGATGAAGCTGTTGAAGCCCACCAGCACTGCCGCCATACCGACGAAGCTGTGCAGCACGGCCACCAGCTCGGGCATCTCGGTCATCTCGACCTTGAGTGCCAGACGCACGCCGATGGCACCGCCGATCACCATGGCCAGGATGATCCAGTGCACGCCACTGGTCTCCGGGTTGAATACGGTGGCGAGCAGGGCGATAGCCATACCCGCGATACCGAACAGGTTGCCATGCTTGGCCGTTTCTTGCTTCGACAGTCCCGCGAGACTGAGGATGAAGAGCACGGCGGCAACGATATAGGATGCTGTTACCAGTCCTTGAGACACGTTAAACCCCCTTAATCCTTACGGAACATCTTCAGCATGCGCTGAGTGACGGTGAAACCGCCGAAGATGTTGATACTGGCAATCAGCACGGCGACGAACGCCAGCGCGGTGACCAGGGTCGACCCTTGCCCGATCTGCAGCAGGGCACCGACCACGATAATGCCGGAGATGGCATTGGTGACCGACATCAGCGGCGTATGCAGGGCGTGCGAAACGTTCCACACCACGTAGTAACCGACCACACAGGCCAGGATGAATACGGTGAAGTGGGAGAGGAAGGCAGCCGGAGCAACGGACGCAATCCAGCCGAAGGCGGCGATGCCGAGGGCA
Source organism: Aeromonas sp. YN13HZO-058 (assembly GCF_001921245.1). NCBI lineage: Bacteria > Pseudomonadati > Pseudomonadota > Gammaproteobacteria > Aeromonadales > Aeromonadaceae > Aeromonas > Aeromonas sp. YN13HZO-058. The sequence continues at coordinate 7,386 of NZ_MQSY01000009.1, forward strand.
CCGAACACGAACTTCTTGTTGGAGGGCTTGGCCGCTTCTTTCTTGGCGGCCGGTTTGGCGGCAGCCGGTTTCTGCGGGGCGGCAGAGACGGAGATGGCGGGCGGCGGGAAGGTCACTTCACCGGCCTGGATCACCGTCATGTTGCGCTGAACCACGTCTTCGAAGTTGATGGCAACGTTGCCGTCCTTCTCCTTGCACATCAGCTTCATCAGGTTGACCAGGTTGGTACCGTAGAGCTGGGAGGATTGGGCCGGCAGACGACCCGGCAGATCGGTGTAACCGATCACCTTGACGCCGTTGGCGGTGACATGCAGTTCACCCGGCACTGTGTATTCGCAGTTGCCGCCAGCCTGAGCGGCCATGTCCACGATGACGGAGCCCGGCTTCATGCTGTCGACCATCTCTTTGGTGATCAGCTTGGGAGCCGGCTTGCCCGGGATCAGGGCGGTGGTGATGATGATGTCCACCTCTTTGGCCTGCTGGGCGAACAGCTCCATCTCGGCCTTGATGAACTCTTCGCTCATCACCTTGGCATAACCATCGCTGGATGCGCCGTCTTCGCCGCCGAAGTCCAGTTTGAGGAATTCCCCACCCATGGATTCGATCTGCTCGGCCACTTCCAGACGGGTATCGAACGCACGCACGATAGCGCCGAGGGAACCGGCCGTACCGATGGCGGCCAGACCGGCGACACCGGCACCGATCACCAGCACCTTGGCAGGCGGCACTTTACCGGCGGCGGTGATTTGACCGGTGAAGAAGCGACCGAACTGGTGCGCAGCTTCAACCACGGCGCGATAGCCACCGATGTTGGCCATGGAGGAGAGGGCATCGAGGGACTGGGCACGGGAGATCCGCGGCACCATATCCATCGCCATCACATTGATGTTGCGCTCGGACAGCTTCTTGACCAGCTCAGGGTTCTGGGCAGGCCAAATGAAGCTCACCAGAGTGGCACCATCTTTAATTTGTGCGATCTCGGCATCGGTCGGCGCATTGACCTTGAAGATAAGGTCGGCTTGCCAGACATTCGGCACCACGCTGGCACCGGCAGCCTCGAAGGCGGCATCATCGAAGCTGGCCAACTGGCCTGCGCCGGACTCGATGGCGACCTCGAAGCCGAGCTTTTTCAGCTGCTCGACGGTAGCCGGGGTCGCTGCGACCCGGGTCTCACCGGCGAGACTCTCTCTCGGTATTCCAATCTGCATGACTATTCCCTGATGGTTAATAAACAATCGCTGCCCAGTGTCTCACTTCTGACGAAACAAGACATGACCAAAGTGCAGGTCCAGGGCTCTTTGTTATGAAAATCAGTAGGCTTTACCTCAACCTCCTGTCATGGTCAGGCCCCCGCTTTTCAGGCGCGAAGGTGATTAGTATCAAATTTTGGAGTTTTATTACAACCGCAGTCCCGACGGCACTCGTACAGAATTCAGCCCATCCCTGGCTACGATTAAAAAAAACAAACCAAATTAGAGGCTTATACCAGTAAAAACGGCTGAAAAAAGTGATCCAACCAGTCAAAAAAAATGTTTTACCGGCCCTCTATCTTAGCGTTTTTTGTTCTTACGAAATCCGCTTTCGTCTCACTTCTCGCAGCGAAACGCCGAAAAGTAACATTTTCCCAACAAAAGCGGGGCCGCTCAGCCGCCAGATGGCGGGAGAGGGCCCCGACAATTCAATCGTTTCGCCCGTGTGGCGCCGATTGGCGGCCCTTACCAGGCCGCTTCATAAATATGCTGGCTCTGCACCAGATCGATATCGCTGTGCTCGCCCAGACGGGTCATGCCGTGCTCACCCAACTTGCCGATCAGGGTGTCGATACCGAGATCTTTCAGACCGTAGTCGCGCAGTCGGGTCTTGACCCCCATCCGTTCGAAGAAGTCGCGGGTCGCGGCGATGGCATCATCGATGCGCTCCGCTTCGCTGCCGCTGCGTAGACCCCACACCCGCTCTGCGTATTGCAGCAGCTTGGCATGCTTCTGTTTACGCTTGGCCTGCAACAGGGCGGGCAGTACCGCCGCCAGCGTCTGGGCATGGTCGAGACCATGCAGGGCGGTCAGCTCGTGACCCAGCATGTGGGTGGCCCAATCCTGCGGCACACCGGCACCGATCAGACCGTTCAACGCCATGGTGGCGCTCCACATGATGTTGGCGCGCACCTCGTAGTTGTGCGGCTCAGCCAGCGCCTTGGGGCCCTCTTCGATCAGGGTCAGCAGCAAGCCTTCGGCGAAGCGATCCTGCACCTTGGCATTGACCGGATAGGTGAGGTACTGCTCCACGGTATGGACGAACGCATCCACCACTCCATTCGCCACCTGACGCTCGGGCAGGGTGTAGGTGAGCACCGGATCCAGCACGGCGAAGCGCGGCATCACCAACGGCGAGAAGAAGTGCACCTTGTCGCCACTGCTGCGACGGGTGATGACGGCCCCCATGTTCATTTCGGAACCGGTCGCCGGCAGGGTCAGCACCGAACCGAGCGGAATGGCGGAGCGCACTTCGCTGCCCACGGTCTCGAGAATGTGCCAGGGCTCTTTGGCCAAATCGTAGTGCGCGGCAGCAGCGATAAACTTGGTGCCATCGAGCACTGAACCACCGCCGACCGCCAGCAGGAAGTCGACCCGCTCGGCACGGGCAAGCGTCACGGCGCCCATCAGGGTCTCGTAGGCCGGGTTCGGCTCGATGCCGCCAAATTCAAACAGGGTCATGCCAGCCAGTTCGCTGCGGATCTGCTCCAGCAAGCCGCTGCGTATCACGCTGCCGCCGCCATAGGTGATCATGACGCGGGCATCGCTCGGGAGCTGCTCGCGCAGCTGGGCGATCTGCCCTTGGCCAAACAGGATTTTGGTCGGGGTATGGAGCGTAAAGTTGTTCATCGACATTGCCTTCTTCTGATAGTCAGGGCGGCCAGGCCGCGAAATCGTGATTGCATTTTTCTCCAGAACCACCCTACCATCAAGACAACATCCTGCTTTATTCTTGCCTATTTCTACAAAGCAGCGAAAACCGGAACAGTCGAATCAAAGAGCGCCCATGCCAAACCGTTACAGCGACCTCGCCGCCAGAGTGACCCGCCACGTCACCGCCCCCGGCATCACCCCCTCCCCGGTGGAGCAGGTGAATTTCATCTACACCACCGAGTACCACGGCCGCACCCCGGTGCTCTACCAGCCGCGGATGATCGTGATCCTGCAGGGGCACAAGGTGGGCTATCTGGCGGATCAGGTGTTTCGCTACGACCCCAACCACTACCTGCTGATGACCTTGCCGCTGCCCTGCGAGTGCGAGTGCTTCGCCTCCCTCGAGCAGCCGCTGATCGGTTTTACCATCGAGATCAATATGGTCACCCTGCAAGAGCTGCTGCTGGAGCTGGGCGACGCCCTGCCCGCCCCCGCTCCGCAGAAGAGCGGCGTCCACTCGGTGCCCCTGTCGGAGGCGATGTTCTGCGCCGCCGAGCGGCTGATCGATCTGATGGACAACCCGCTGCACGCCAAGGTGCTGGGGCCGCAGACGGTGCGCGAGATGCTGTTCCACGCCCTCACCGAGGGGGGCGGCCCCGCCTTGCAGGCGCTCGCCAATCGCCACAACCATGTGGGCCAGATCGCCCGGGTGCTGCGTATGATAGAGTCCCGTTATGCCGACAACCTCACCATGGAGGAGCTGGCGCGGGAGGTGAACATGAGCGTCTCCGCCTTTCACCACCACTTCAAGGCAGTCACCGCCACCTCGCCGCTGCAGTACATCAAGTCGTTCCGACTGCACAAGGCGCGGATGATGATGTTGCACGACGGCATCAAGGCGGGCACCGCGGCGGCCAGGGTCGGTTACGAGAGCAACTCCCAGTTCAGCCGGGAGTACAAGCGCTTCTTCGGCAGCACGCCGACGGATCAGGCCTCCCGCTTCCGGGATGGCCAGCTGCGCATCATCGAGGGATAACAAGAGAGGGATTACCTATGCGTTCACTGCTTTGCCTGTTCACCGCCTGGCTGCTGACGGCCTGTACCGGGATTGCCGATGGCATCCGCCCCGTCACCGGCTTCCAGCTCGATCGTTATCTTGGCACCTGGTACGAGATTGCCCGCCTCGACCACAGCTTCGAGCGGGGGCTGGAGCAGGTGAGCGCCACCTACAGCCTGCGCGATGATGGCGGCGTCAAGGTACTCAACCGCGGCAAGCAGAGCGATGGCAGCTGGCGCGAAGCCGAGGGCAAAGCCTACTTCGTCGGCAACCCGGACGAGGCGCGGCTCAAGGTGAGTTTCTTCGGCCCCTTCTACGGCGGCTACAACGTCATCGACCTCGACCCCGATTACCAGCTCTCGCTGGTGACCAGCTACAACCACGACTACCTCTGGATCCTCTCCCGCTCCCCCAATCCGCCCAAGGAGAAGGTGGACGCGCTGATCGCCAAGGCCAAGGGGCTGGGCTTTGCCACCGACCAGCTGATTTGGGTCAAGCAGACCCCCTGAGCCTTCAGCGGTGGCGACCCCTTCGCCACCGCACTCACCTGCCCGCCATATTTTCCTGCCTCCAGTCTCCAGCCACCTTTCCCGCCAAATATATAGACGACATGTTGCATATATATTGCCAAATCGAATGATCGATTATTTATTAGGCAGCTGAACTGCCACGCCGGTATCGCTGACATATATCGGGGAAATTATGATGAATAATCAACATTGATGCACATGGGTAGCGTGATAACAGGACTCACCATTTACCAGCGAACGATAAATCAGCAAAAATGTGGTGTCATCCGCCATGCATCTCCTCGCAAACGCTTAATTGTTGCCATCCCTGTCTGCAGATGATAAACAACTCCATCATCAAAAATTACACATAAATATTCACTTGAACGAGGTGGTTAATTGGAATGGATTAAATTGAGTGGCATCCTCATTATTTTGTTAGGATTTTATTTCAAACTCGATACCCTGGCCGTCGTGCTGGTCGCTGCCGTTACCACGGCCCTGGTCTCCGGTCTCTCCATGACCGATTGCCTCTCCCTGCTGGGCGAAGCCTTTGTCTCCAACCGCATGGTGACGCTGTTTCTGCTGACCCTGCCGATGATCGGCATCTGCGAACGCTACGGCCTGAAACAGCAGGCCGTCACCCTGATCGAGCGGATCAAAAAGCTCACCCCGGGCAAGTTCATGACCCTCTATATGTTTATCCGCGAGCTGGCCGGTCTCTTCTCGGTGCGGGTACAGGGTCATACCCAGTTTATTCGTCCGCTGGTCAATCCGATGACCCAGGCAGCCGCCAGCAAGGTGCACGGGAAATTAAGCGAAGAGGACGAGGAATATATCAAGGCGCGGGTTTCGGCCACCGAAAACTACGGCAACTTCTTTGCCCAAAATACCTTTGTCGCCTCCGCCGGGGTATTGCTGATTGTCGGCACGTTCGAGTCGCTGGGATATAACGTCTCCGCCGTCGATATTGCCAAGGCCTCCATGCCGATTGCCATCATTACCCTGTTTATGGTCGCCGCCTCCAATATGTGGTTTGACCGTCAGATGGCCAAGAAATATGCATCTGGCAACAGCAAGGGAGGTCAACAGTAATGGCTGCACTGATCCCCAATATGCTCGAATTCTTCTATGTGCTGATCGGCGTCATCCTGTTCAGCAGCGCCTGGCGCGTCCTGCGTGATGGCAACCACCCGGCCAAAATTGGTACTGCCCTGTTCTGGACCATCCTCGGGGTGCTGTTCGCCTTCGGCAGCTATATCCCCAACATGATCAACGGGATGCTGATCCTCACCATGGGGGGCATCACCCTGCTCAAGCAGGTGAAGATCGGCAAGCTGGAGCAGGCGAGCGAGGAGGAGTCCCAGCGCCACGCCAACCGCATCGGCAACCGGATCTTCCTGCCCTGCGTGTTGCTGGCGCTGCTGGCGGTAGTGATCGCCCAGTTCACCCCCCTCGGCGGTCAGGTCGGTATCGGTCTGGCGGCGGTGATCGCCTTCGTCATCACGGTACTGCTGACCCGTGCCACACCCTCCACCGTGGTGGGCGACTCGGACCGGATGATCCAGCAAGTGGGCATCACCGGCATCCTGCCCCAGTTGCTGGCCGCCCTCGGGGTGATCTTCAACACCTCCGGCGTCGGCGATGTCATCTCCCACGGGATCTCCACCGTGGTGCCGATGGGCAGCCCCTTCGTCGGGGTGGTGGCCTACTGCCTCGGCATGATGGTCTTCACCATGATCATGGGCAACGCCTACGCCGCCTTCACCGTCATCACTGCCGGGATCGGCATTCCCTTCGTGGTCGCGCAAGGGGGTGATCCGGTGATCGCCGGTGCGCTGGCGATGACCGCCGGTTTCTGCGGCACCCTGATGACCCCCATGGCCGCCAACTTCAATGCCCTGCCCGCCGCCCTGCTGGAGATGAAGGATCTCAACAAGGTGATCAAGGAGCAGGTGCCAATGGCGCTGACCCTGGTGCTGATCCACATCGCCCTCATGTACTACTGGGCATTTTGAGAATTCGGGAGACGATGATGAAAGTTCTGATTACCGGTTTTGACCCCTTCGGCGGCGAGCCCATCAACCCGGCGTGGGAGGCGGTGAAGCGCCTGCCAGACACTATTCTGGATGCCACCGTGATCAAGGCGCAGATCCCCACCGTATTCGGCAAGTCGGCTACCCTGCTGGCGGCGCTGATGCACCAGCACCAGCCGGATGTGGTGATCAACGTCGGTCAGGCGGGCGGTCGCTTCGCCATTACCCCGGAGCGGGTCGCCATCAACCTCGACGACGCCCGCATCCCCGACAACGAGCAGCAACAGCCTATCGATGAAGTGATTCAGGCCGATGGCGCACCGGCCTACTTCTCCCGTCTGCCCATCAAGGGGATGGTGCAGCGCATCAAGGAGAACGGCATTCCGGCGGCGGTCTCCAACACCGCGGGCACCTTCGTCTGCAACCACATCATGTATCAGCTGCACTACCTGATCGAAAAAGAGTTCCCGGCGGTGCGCGGCGGCTTTATCCACGTTCCCTACATCACCGAGCAGGTAGCGGACAAGGTGAACCAGCCCTGCCTCGCCATGAGCGAGATCACCCGTGCGCTGGCGCTGGCCATCGAGGCGGTGGTACTGCAGCAGGATGGCGACCTCAAGGTCGTGGGCGGCGAGATCTCATGAGCCTCGGCCAGCCACGCCCGCTGTTCGTCTACGGCAGCCTGATGGACGGGCTGTTCAACTACCGGCGCTATCTGGCTCACCACGTGAGCCAAGCCCCGCGACGCGCCCGGGTGCGCGGCGCCCTCTATCACCTGCAGCACAAGGGCTATCCGGCCCTGCTGCAGGGGGATGACTGGGTCTATGGCGAGCTGTTTGTGCTGGACGACTTCCCCAACGCCATCGCGGCGCTGGACGAGATGGAGAACTTCCACGGCGAGGATGATCCGCAGAGCGAATATCTGCGCCAGCTGGTCGAGGTGGAGATCTTCGACCCGGCGCAGGGGCGTTATGTCAGCCAGCAGCTGGCCTACCACTACCGCTACGTGGTACAGCACGACCCCCAGTGGCAGCAGGGCAAGCACTACCTGCCCGACGGCAACTGGCGCGCCTTCCATCTGGCGCAGCTGGAGAGCGCCGCCTGACGGCCACCAGCAATTAAAAAGGGCAGCCCGCGGGCTGCCCTTTTTCATGGAAGATAGCCTGAGGATCAGAGCCGGAAACGGCCGATCTCCTGCTCCAGCCGCTCGGTCAGCGACTTGAGCTCGGCCGCCTGCGCCGCCTCGTTGCCCGCCTGCTCGGCCAGCTCTTGCGAGACGTGGCGGATATTCTCGGTATTGCGGCTGATCTCGCCGGTCACCGAGGTCTGCTCCTCGGCCGCCGCCGCGATCTGGGTCGCCATGTCGCTGATGGAACCGATCGCCTCGTTGATCCGGCCAAGGCTCAGGTTGGCGGCTTCCGCATCCTCCACGCTGGTGCCTGCCAGCTGACGGCTGGTCTCCATGCCACCCACGGCGCGACGGGTTGTCTGCTGCAGAGTTTCGATCATCTGCTGGATCTCGTCGGTGGAGTCGTGGGTACGGCGCGACAGTACCCGCACCTCGTCCGCCACCACCGCAAAACCACGGCCTTGCTCACCGGCCCGGGCCGCCTCGATGGCGGCGTTGAGCGCCAGCAGGTTGGTCTGCTCGGCGATGCCGCTGATGGTGGCCAGGATGCCGCTGATCTTCTGGGCATGGCTGTCGAGCTCGTTGATGATCTGGCTGGCATCGGCCACTTCGTCCGCGAGCCCCGTGATGCTGCGCTGACTCTGGCCAACCTGGGATTGACCGGCGACCGCCAGTGCAACCGCATCGGTGGCGGTGGTGGCAGCAAACTCGGCGTTGCCGGCGATCTCCTGGGTGGCGGAGGCCATCTCGGTCACTGCTGTCGCCACCATCACGATCTCGTCCTGCTGTTGACGCACCCGCTGACTGCGGGCCTGCGCCCCGGCCGCCTGGGTGCGGGACTGGGCCGCCAGCTCGACGGTCACGTCCCGCAACCGGCTAACGATGCCGTGCAGCCGCGCCACGAACTGGTTGAAATTCTGGGCCAGCTGACCCACCTCATCCTTGCTGTGGGTGTTGATGTGAACGGTGAGATCCCCCTCGCCGTGGGCGATGTCGTGCAGGGCGTGCGCCACCCGACCGAGATCGGCGAACAGGTATTTGAAGGTGGCGGTGAGCAGGGCGCTGAACACCAGCATCAGCACCAGCGTCAGCCCCACCAGCTCCCACAGTAGGCTGCTGAGCGGCGCCTCCAGCACATCGCGATACATCACCATGGCCAGCAGCCAGTCAGTGCCCGCTACCGGTTGTACTGCCAGCAGCACATCCCGCCCGTCGAGGGTAGCTGCGTGCAGCTCGCTGTTTTCGCGGCCCCACTGCTGGAAGGTGGCGGCCGAGAGTCCCGGCGCCAGCTCGGCGATGGGCTTGAGCGCCAGATCCTTCTGCGGATGGCCGACGATGAGGCCGCTGCTGTCGAGCAGCATGGCGTAGCCCTCACCCTGCACCTTCATCGCCAGCACTTCGTCGATCAGCTTGTCGAGCGCCAGGTTGGCCCCCACGGCACCGACCAGCTCGCCCTGATGGCGCACCGGCTCGGAGAGGGTGACCACCAGCTTCTGCATGGTGACGCTGACATAGGGAGCAGTGACGATCAGCTGCCCCGCCTTCACCGCATCCTGATACCAGGGGCGCTCGCGCGGGTCATAGTTGCCGGTGTTGAGGGAAGGATCCTGCCGGGTCATGACCCCCTGCGCGGAGCCAAAATAGGTGAGGCCGAACCCACCGGAGGTGTAGGCCTGCTTCAGGTGCGGCACCAGCTCGGCTTGGGGGTTGTCGCTGATCAGGTTGACCAGCGCATGGACGGTATTCTTGCGATCCGCCATCCATTCGCCGATCGCGACCGAGTAGGCGTGACCATAGTTGACCGCCTCGCTCTGGATGGCGTTCATGGTGCGGGATTTGAGGGTGTGAAAGGCAACGATACCGAGCAGTGATGCCATCAGCAGCACCACGCCAAGACTGGTGGCCAGCAGCTTGCCGCGCAGAGAGAGGGTCATGACGACGAATCCTTGTTGTTGTGTCAGGCAGGGAAAACCCTGATGTATCAAAGGCTATCGGCCGCAACATGAACAGACTTTAGTGAATCTGTATATTTTTACATCCATCAACAACAGGGATAGCTATCAGAAATTGGTTGCTCGCTATTCCATGCTACCGAGCGGCAGAACAATCAGGAGGAGAAACAGAGGGACGGGAGGGGCAGAGGGCGAACGCCAGAAATGCGAAAGGCCAGCTCAATGAGCTGGCCTTTCTGAAAATGGCAGGGGCGGCAGGACTCGAACCCGCAACCATCGGTTTTGGAGACCGCTGTTCTACCAATTGGAACTACGCCCCTGCAACAAACGAGGCGTAGTATACAAAGTGGAGATCAAAGGTAAAGGCTTTTTTTACGCTTTTGATGCGATTGCACAAATCCCGAACAAGTCTCGGTTGTTTGTGCAGCAAAGCGGGATAACTTGCTGTATTTGCAGCCCTGCCGGGGTAGGAATGGGACATAAATGGGGGTAGGGTGAAATCAGGTACCGGGAGGCCACTTATGCTCAATTACCGATTGCTCCAACAACTGGCGCCCCTCAACTTCAGGGATGAACGCAAGACAGAGTCCCTGCCCGCTTATCTTGAACGGGTCGCACCGCTGGTGCCCTTTATTCCTGAAAATGTGCTCTCCCAGTGGATTTACCGTCATTGGCGCGGTTTTGAGTCCAACTGGAGCTTTATCGATCTCGCCAGCCATCAGTTCACCTGTGAAAGCTGGCCCACCGCGCAACTGGTGGATCAGGTGGACTCCCGCCATATGGAGGTGATCGAACGCTGGGGCGAGATGCTGCGCAGCAATCGCTATGTGCGCCGCTCCTGGCTCGGCGAGAAGATGCTGAGCGAAGGCACCTGGCCGGAACCTGTCATCGTGCTGGCGCCCGCCGAGGGGTGCAGTTACCCGAACGGGCAACCGCTGCCGCAACCCTACTGCCTGCTGGAAGGGCACCACAGACTCGGTTATTTGCGTGCCATGGCCCGCGATGGGGAATCGCTGCAAGAGACGCACAGGGTGTGGATTTGTCGTCCTGTTCACGCCACTTAAACGTTTTTCATGCTGAAATTGGCATCGGAAATAAAATTTTGACAATTAAAAAAGCGGCCCTATAATCTGTCCGGTTTTGAAAAAGGTCGGGACGAAACGATGCAGTTTTTGATTCAGAAAACAGCCTTGCAGACGGGTGGTGCGCACCAGAGCGGCCCCGTTGTTTTCGGTTCCCACCCCAAGGATCCCCAGTTATTTTTAAAAAAAGCCCCTGTTTCAGGGGCTTTTTTTTGTGCCCGAAAAACCTCCAATGATGTCAAAGGGAATGCAGACGATGACCAATCCACTCTATAAGAAACATGTCATCTCCATTTCGGACCTGACCCGGTCAGAAATGGAACTGGTAGTCTCAACCGCACAACGGTTGAAGGCTGAACCTGACACCAGCCTGTTGAAAGACAAGCTGGTTGCCAGCTGCTTCTTCGAAGCCTCCACCCGCACCCGCCTCTCGTTCGAGACCGCGGTACAGCGCCTCGGCGGCAACATCATCGGCTTCGCCGACGGTGGCAACACCAGCGCCAAGAAAGGCGAGACGCTGGCTGACTCCATCAAGATCATCGGCTCCTACTCGGATGCGGTGGTGATGCGCCACCCGAAAGAGGGCGCGGCCCGTCTGGCTGCCGAGTTCTCCCGCGTGCCGGTCATCAACGGCGGCGACGGCTCCAACCAGCATCCGAGCCAGACCCTGCTCGACCTGTTCACCATCCATGAGACCCAGGGTCGTCTGGACAACCTCAACGTCGCCTTCGTCGGTGACCTGAAATATGGCCGCACCGTGCACTCGCTGGCCCAGGCGCTTAGCCTGTTCAACTGCCGCTTCTTCTTCATCTCCCCGGAAGCGCTGGCGATGCCGGACTACATCTGCGAAGAGCTGGAAGAGAAAGGCATCCCGTTCAGCGTCCACCAGACCATGGAAGAGGTGATGCCGGAGCTGGACATCCTCTACATGACCCGCGTCCAGAAAGAGCGCTTCGACGAGACCGAATACAAGCATATGGCTGCCAAGTTCGTGCTGGAGCTGGCGACCCTAGAAGGGGCCAAGCCCACCATGAAGATCCTGCATCCCCTGCCCCGCGTCGACGAGATCGATGTGGCGGTCGACAAGACCCCCCACGCTTGCTACTTCCAGCAGGCGGAGAACGGGGTCTATGCACGCCAGGCGCTGCTGGCACTGGTACTGAACGAAACTGTCTGAGCTTAGGGGAATATCATGTCTGACAAGAACCAACTGCAAGTCGAAGCCATCCGTCACGGCTCCGTCATCGATCACATCCCCGCTGGCCAGGGCATCAAGATCCTCAAGCTGTTCCAGCTGGTTGAAACCCAGGAGCGGATCACCGTCGGCTTCAACCTGAAATCCGGCGCGCTGGGCAAGAAGGATCTCATCAAGATCGAGAACACCCGCCTGACCGAACAGCAGGCCAACCAGCTGGCGCTGTTCGCCCCGAAAGCGACCGTCAACATCATCGAAGACTTCAATGTGGTGAAGAAGCACCAGCTGGAGCTGCCGGAGTTCATCGCCGGGGTGTTCCACTGCCCCAACTCCAACTGCATCTCCCACAACGAGCCGGTGGACAGCTACTTCCGGGTGCGCGAAGTGAAAGGCGTGGTACGGATGAAGTGCAAGTATTGCGAGAAGTCCTTCACTCAGGACATCGTCAGCGAGCGTGACTAATATCTGATTGGGCCCTGCGGGGCCCATTTTTGAACCCTGTCACATCACCAAATTCCCAGTCAGCTATAATTTGCCATCCCAAGATGGTAATGCCCGTTCATTCCCTGCATATAGATGGATTATCAGTGTTTTTAGCTGATAACCGACAGCTATAGCAGATATCGCGCGTTTACCTCCGGTCATCGTCAAAGGAATTCGCCGTGGTCAAAACCCTCAGTCGTCCCGTTGCCCAAGAGCCCGATCTGGCCCAGCTGGATGCCTGTCGCCAGATCATCGGTCAGCACTGCTACAGCACCCAGGAAGAAATCCGTCGCGAGCTGTCAGAGCGAGGCTTTGCCGACATCAGCCAGTCCACCATCTCCCGCCTGCTGCGCCGCCTCGGCGTGGCCAAGGCGCAGAATGCCAACGGCAAGAAGGTCTACACCCTGGTAGACGATCAGCTGGAGCCCGCTGGTAGCACCCGCTCGATCCACGACATGGTGCGCGAAGTGGTGCACAACCAGCAGATGGTGCTGATCCACACCACCCCGGGGGCCGCTACCGTGGTAGCCCGCCTGCTGGATCGCAACGCCAATCCCGAGATCATGGGCGCCGTCGCAGGCAATGACGTGGTGCTGGTCGCGCCGCGCCATATCAGCCGCACCCGTCAGGCCCACGCCGCCGTGGTGCGCACGCTGGCGCAGGCCCGCTAAGCCATTTCCCCTAAATACATCGAGGCGACCCGCGGGTCGCCTTTTTGTTGCCTGCTATGTTGTACCCATCACTTCTTGTGCCCATAAAAACGGGAGCCCGCAGGCTCCCGTTTCATCTTGCTTGTCACTCTCAGGAGAGCATGGCGCCCAGGCTCAGGCAGACCACGATCAGCACGGTCAGGATACCGAGCAGCGGAGCCACCCACTTCAGCCAGCGCACATAAGGCACCTTGGCGATGGCCAGACCACCCATGACCACGGCGGAGGTCGGGGTCACCAGGTTCACCAGACCGGAGGCAGACTGGTAAGCAGTCACCACCAGATCGCGGCCCACGTTGGCGAAGTCGGCCAGCGGCGCCATGATCGGCATGGTCAGTACGGCCAGACCGGAGGAGGACGGCACCAGGAAGGAGAGCACCACTTCCAGCACGAACATCACGTTGATAAAGACAATGGTGGAGAGGCCGGTCACGATCCCTTCTGCACTGTGCAAAATGGTGTGAGTGATCATGCCGTTATCCATCACTACCACGATACCGCGGGCGATACCGATGATCAGCGCTACACCCAGCAGGTCGCGGGCACCGTCGATAAAGTTGGAGGTCAGCTCCTCTTCGCTCATGCGGGAGATGATACCGACGATGATGGCGGCAGCCAGGAACACGCCGGAGATCTGCGCCATCCACCAGCCCAGCACGGCCACACCGTAGATCATCACGGCGAAGGCGGCGACGAAGATACCCAGCACGATTTTACGGGTCAGGGTGAACTCCAGCATCTGGTCACTCTTGTTGCCAAGGAAGTGGGCACGGTTCTCTTCCCACTTGTCAGCCACCAGAGATTTGCTCGGATCGCTGCGCACCATCTTGGCGTAACGCATGACGTAGGCAACACAGAGCAGCCAACCGGCGACCAGCATGGCGACGCGCAGCCAGATACCATCGGTGAAGGAGATACCGGCGGCGTTGGCCGCGATAACAGTAGCAAACGGGTTGATGGTGGAACCGAGAGTACCGATACCGGCGCCCAGCAATACGGTTGCGGCCGCCACCACAGGGTCAAAGCGGGCAGCCATCATCACCGGCACCAGCAGGGTGTAGAAAGGCAGCGACTCTTCGGCCATGCCGTAGATGGTGCCACCTGCGGCGAACAGCGCCATCAGGATCGGGATCATCCACTCTTCCCGGCCGCGCAGGCGGTCGGTCACACGTTCAATACCGGCATCGATGGCACCGGTCTTGGTCACAATGCCAAGAAAACCACCGATGATCAGGATAAAGAGGGAGACGTCGATGGCGCCTGCCTCATAGGTGTCGTGGTTGTAGAGGCCATCGATAGGTGCCAGCAGCACGTCGACGATCCCCTGGGGATTCCCCTCTACCAGTTTGTAGGTACCCGCCACCGGCACTTCTTTGCCGAGGGCTTCGTTCATGGTCATCTCATATTTGCCGGCCGGCACTATCCAGCTCAGGGCGGCCACCAGGGCGATCAGCACAAACAGTATCGTGTAGGCTGACGGGAACTTGAATTTGGTCATGGTCCAGCTTCCTTCTGTGGGTGTGGTATCCATGCAGGCTGCGGGTCGTAGGGTTAGAGGTATTATGCCGCTGTCACATGGTCGAAAAGCCGGGGGTCGCCCCCCGGCACCACTACTGCGACCTTAGTCGCCCAGCGTAGCAACCATCACTGCCTTGATGGTGTGCATCCGGTTTTCGGCCTCGTCGAACACGATGCTGTGCTCGGATTCGAACACGTCCTCGGTCACTTCCAGGCCTTTCATGCCATATTTGTCAGCCACTTCCTTGCCCATGGTGGTCTCGTCGTTGTGGAACGCCGGCAGGCAATGCATGAACTTCACATCAGGATTCTTGGTAGCGTTGATGACATCCATGTTGACCTGATACGGGGTCATCAGTTTGACGCGCTGATCCCAGGCTTCTTTCGCTTCACCCATGGAAACCCAAACGTCGGTGTAGAGGAAGTCGGTACCCAGCACACCTTCTTTGACGTCTTCGGTCAGGGTGATGCGCGCGCCGGTCTCTTCGGCGATCAGGCGGCACTTGGCAACCAGTTCCTCTTCCGGCCAGAACGCTTTCGGTGCGACCAGACGGATGTCCATGCCCATTTTGGCGGCGCCGACCATCAGGGAGTTACCCATGTTGTTGCGGGCATCACCCAGGTAGGCGAACTTGATTTGATCCAGACGCTTGCCCTTGCCGTGCTCCAGCATGGTCATGAAGTCTGCCAGGATCTGGGTCGGGTGGAATTCGTTGGTCAGGCCGTTCCAGACCGGGACACCGGCGTAGGCACCCAGCTCTTCCACGATTTCCTGACCGTAGCCGCGGTATTCGATACCGTCATACATGCGGCCCAGTACACGGGCGGTGTCCTTCATGGACTCCTTGTGACCGATTTGAGAACCGCTCGGGCCAAGGTAGGAGACTTGCGCGCCCTGGTCGAAGGCCGCCACTTCAAATGCACAACGGGTACGGGTAGAGGTCTTCTCGAAGATCAGGGCAATGTTTTTGCCGGTCAGGTGTTTGCGCTCGTAGCCACCGTATTTGGCTTTTTTCAGGTCGATGGCCAGGTCAATCATGTATTGGATTTCGCGCGGGGTGAAGTCCAGCAGTTTCAGGAAGTTACGGTTACGCAGATTAAAAGCCATGATGAGTTCTCTCTATATTTGTTTCAGACCAATTCGGGCAGTAGTGTTGACTACGCATTCTCAGTACAAATTTCGGTAATTACGCATTCACGGTGCGGGTGGCGACGATATTGGTGCCAGCTTCACCCTTGAGGATGGCAAGACCATCTTCCAGCGAGCCGATCCCGACCATGCCACCGGTCGCTTTGACAAATTCACAAGAGGCTTCGACTTTCGGTCCCATGGAGCCTGCATCGAACTTGACCCCGGCCAGCTCGTCCGGGCTGGTGACCCGCAGCGGGTGCTGGGTCGGCTTGCCCCAATCCAGATAGACGGCATCGGCGTCGGTCAGGATCAGCAGGGCGTCGGCCTTGATCTGCTTGGCCAGATAGGCAGCAGACATGTCTTTGTCGATCACAGCTTCGATGCCGGTCAGGCACTGACCATCCCAAGTCACCGGAATGCCGCCACCACCGGTACAGATGATGAGGTGGCCCTGGGCAATCAGGGTTTCGATGGCGTCGCCTTCGACGATGCGCTGGGGCAGCGGGGACGGCACCACACGGCGGAAGAACTTGCCGTCAGCCTTGACGACCCAGTGCTTCTCTTCTGCCAGGGTGCGGGCTTCCGCTTCTTCATAGACGGGGCCGATAAATTTGGTCGGATTGGCAAACGCCGGATCCTTGGGATCAACCTGCACCTGAGTCAGCAGCGCCGTGACGTTGCGGCTCGGCATCAGATTCTTGAGCTCCTGAATCAGCATGTAGCCGATCATGCCTTGGGACTCGGCACCCAGCACATCCAGCGGATAAGGAGAAACCTTGGTGTAGGCGCTGTTTTGCAGGGCCAGCAGGCCGACTTGCGGGCCGTTGCCATGCACCAGCACCACGTTGTACTCCTGAGCGATCAGGGCGATGGTCTTGGCGGCAGTGGCGATGTTCTTGCGCTGGATATCCGCTTCCAGTGGCTCACCACGACGGAGCAGTGCATTGCCACCCAGAGCGACGACGACAGTTGGTTTTTTCATAGTGGTTAATCTCGATTTTGGGTCTGTGTGGCGCCAGCCTCTGCCGGCGCCACGCCGTCTCATCAGATGCTGTCGCGTTCCATCGGGCAGCTCATGCAGCGGGCGCCGCCGCGGCCACGACCCAGTTCATCACCCGGAATGGAGAGAACTGTGATACCGGCCTTGTCATATTTCTCGTTGGTGTAGGTATTGCGCTCGTAACCCACCACCACGCCGGGACGTACGGTCAGCACGTTGTTGGCGTCGTTCCACTGCTCGCGTTCGGCTTCGAAGCTGTCACCGCCAGTGGTGATGATCTTCAGCTGATCCACGCCCAGCGCTTTCTCGATAGCGGTGACGAAGTAACCCTCTTCCTTGATGTTCATGCCAGTGGCGCCGCCCGGAGTCAGGCTCCAGCACTGCACGTCCTTGCGGATCACTTCCGGATAAACGGAGAAGGTATCGACATCCATATGGGTCATGACGGTATCCAGGTGCATGCAGCTGCGGTGTTTCGGCAGTTCCATGGCGATGACCTGTTTGGCCTGACCGTGTTTGAACAGGCTGCGAGCCAGGTGCTCGACCCCTTGCGGAGTGGTGCGCTCGGACATGCCAATCAGCACGGCACCGCGGCCGATAACCAGTACGTCACCACCCTCGATGGTGGAGTTGTCGTAGTCACGCTCCTCGTCACCGAAGTACTTGATGAAGTCCTGACCGGCAAACATCGGGTGCCAGCGGTAGATAGCCTTCACGTGGTTGGTTTCGCGGCGACGAGCCTGTTTGGCCATCGGGTTGATGGAGACGCCACCGTAAACCCAGCAGGAGGTGTCACGAGTAAAGAGGTGGTTGGGCAGCGGCTCGATGATGAAGTCGGTCGGTGCATGCATGCCCACAACCATGTTGACGCCGTGATAAGGCATCTCGGAGTAGGTCAGGCCACCGGAGAGAATGCGGGCCAGTTCGCGGTGCGGCATGTCTGCCAGGAAGCAGCGCACGTCGTTGGCAAAAGAAGAGCCGAGGCGGTAGTCGGAGACCTGATGTTGCAGCAGCCATGTTTTGGCTTCCGGCACATCCAGAGTCTCGGCCAGCAGATTGGTCAGCAGGAAAACTTCGACATTCTGATCGCGCAGTACCTGAGCGAATTTGTCGTGCTCCTGACCGGCGCGTTCAACTGACAGGACGTCATCGAACAGCAGATCCTGGCAGTTGGAAGGAGTCAGACGCTTCAGACTGAGGTTGGGGCGGTGCAACATGACACGGCGCAATTGGCCAACTTCAGAACCTACATAAAATTTGCTCATGATTATATTCCGTCTAGCAGTGGTCCCTGCGAGTGATTGAATAGATTCCTTCTATTCATGCTCGTGGCTAAGGCGGGATATTCTTTATGTAGGGTACTCGGCTTATGTTCTATCCTGCCCTTGCCTTTCGAGACCGAGGTTAGACCTGCGAACCGATGCAAACTTAGACACTGATCACATTCACTCAGAACTGAATATATTCACCGTTCAATCTATGACCCCGGTAGCAAATTGCACATTTCCCACACAAAGCACATTGAATAGCCATGCACAACCACCCCGCTATATTTCAGGTTGATTCAGTTTTTATTCATGCAGGCTCACTGGCAAGATTAAATTCAAAAAACAAAATTCGTTAAAAATCATAATAATAAATGGTTTTTAAAATAAATTCTGAATATTACTTCCTGTGTATTGAATACATCGGCGTGACAAGAGGAACTCGGGGGAAATAAATACTCAGATCGAGCACACTCACTGCATAAATCTTTTCTTGTCCCAGATCATGGCATTGATGCCAACCCCATCAGGCAAGGCCTCATCAGCCATCACCTCTTTATGCGGTTCAACTTAATATGCACAAAGTTCGCATCGAGGCTGGCAACCATCCTCGTCAGTCACCACAACGCCTTTTGATACTTTTTTCATTAATTGAATTTATTCGTCCCACCTTGCGCTGGCGCCAACCTCGACTTAACTCAGAAAGTGATCCAGATCACACTGAAATGGCACTACCAAGGAGTTGTTATGAAGATGAAACCCATGCTGTTGCTCGCGACTTTGCTGCTCTCTGCGCTCCCGACCTTCATTCAAGCTGAAGGAGCCCCTGCCATGCCCATGGTGGTATGCCATGTCGACCAGGCCCCCCAGATGCTGGTGCCTGACTATGTCTGCCGCTGGCAGGGAGGCAGCGTTCATTACTAATCGACACAACGAGAGGAGCATCACTCCTCTCGCCTTGTGATGAGGCTGGCCCCTCCTATACTGAAATCAGCGGTTTTCTTATGGATAGGGGAACGTCATGATCTTGTTGGTCGGTGGAGAGAAGGGGGGGAGTGGCAAGAGCTGCCTGGCACAAAATCTGGCGGTCTACCTCAGATCCCAATTTCAGGGGGAGGTGTTACTGGTCGACTGCGACCCGCAGCGCACCACCTCTGACTGGATTCAGGAGCGCAACGACAACCCGGAGCTGCCACAAATCAACTGCGTTCAGCTCTATGGCAATATTCGCAACGACTTGCTCAGCCTGAAAAACCGCTACGACTACGTCATCGTCGATTGCGGCGGACAGGACAACCGGGCACTGCGCTCCACCATGGCTGTCGCCACCCACGCCCTGATCCCCTTGCGCCCGAAACGCCGCGACCTCAAGACCCTGCCCCATATGGAAGATCTCATCACCACCTGCAAGATGGTCAATCCGACGCTTAATGCAGCCGTAGTGCTGACCCAGTGCCCCGCCCTGCCCAATCAGGTAAAACGCATTCTGGAGGCGAAAGAGGTCTGCGCCTCATTCGGTGTCGATGTACTGAACGCCATCACCTATGGCCGCAACGTCTACGACGACAGCGAAGAGAAGGGGCTGTCGGTGATGGAGATCGAGCCAGATGGCAAATCCGCCGAAGAGATCCGGGCCATCGCCAAAGAGTTCCTGCAAGTGGGGGTGTGAGATGGGTCTGGCCGATCTGAAGAAAAAGCACCAGCTGCATCACCAGAAGAAGTTCACCGTCGACGAATTTATCGAAGATGCGGAGTTCTACGCCAAGGGAAAACCCAAGGTGGTCAGCCTTGAACTGAGCCTGCATCGTGATGAAGCCCTGTCGGCGCTGGCCTTTATCGAGAGTGGCGAGCATCTGAGGCCCAGCTACAAGAAGGCTACCTTCTCCATGAGCACGGTGGCCATCGACGAGCTGGGCAATCTGACCCAGCAAGATGGCATGAACAAATCCCTGTTGCTGCGCCTCTTTACCCACTACTTCTCTTCGCTCACCCCGGAAGAGCGCCAGACCATCTATGAGCGACTCAACCAGCGCTCATAATTTCTCCATTCAGCCGCTCTTTTTGTGCCCCGCCAACCCACCCCGAATGACCATCATCAGACTGCAGAATATGTTTCCAAAGTAACCAAAAGGCCGTGTAAGAGATCTGCCATTCAACATGTAAGCCAGCAGCCAAAAACATCCTCGAGATAATCGGAAGATAGGATCTTAAAACATGAATGGGACACACTTAACATCATGTTTATAAATGAATAAATCGAAACACACCGCTTTCGGAACAGATAATGACAAAAACGTTTTCCAATCTGACGTTGTAGCCGGTAAGAAAATCCTTATAGTTACTCATGCACGGAGGCAATGAAGTCGGTCAGGAAGACTGGCTGCCAGGGTTGGGCAAATGGACTCACCACAGGATGTGGTAAAGGACACCTCCCAGGACGGAGAAAGTGCGACGGGACAGGATGACTCGTCAGGCCAAGATGGCTAAAGGACACCCCAAAGGATTGGGAAGGGGAAACCTAAAGGAAGAGGTAAACAGTCAGGGATTGCAGGGAGCAACTTCGTTCAAGGATATGAGCGATACGACTACCGGGGGCGACGCAAGTCGCCCCCATCTTTTTATCTGCGTTTCACCGTCCCCTTGCTTACCTCAGTCCACCACCTTCTTGTCAGACCCTTCCCGACCAGCTGCTTAAGCAAAAATACAAATGAGAAGGGCGCCACGATGGCGCCCTTCTCGGTTTTCTGATCGGCAAACAAGCTTATATCACGCGAGAGAACTGCTGCTGGCGCGCCTTGTTGCGTAGGTACACGTCGAAGCACATGCAGATATTGCGGATCAGCAGCTGCCCCGTGGAGGAGACCTCCAGGCCATCCTCAGTCATTCGCACCAGCCCATCGTTGATGAAGGTCTGCAGCAGCTTGAGATCGTCGGCAAAATACTCTCTGAAAATGAGTCCGTGCGCCTGCTCGACAGCGGCAAAGTTCAGGCGAAAATCACAGATGAGTCGCTTGATCACCTCACGACGGATCAGATCATCCTGATTGAGCGAGCAGCCTTTCCACTGGGCATGCCCCAGCTCTGCAACCTGTGCGTAATAGGCCTTGAGCTCTTTCTGATTCTGGGAATAGGCATCACCGATCATGCTGATGGAAGAGACCCCCAGTCCCAGCAGATCGCAATCACCCTGGGTGGTATAACCCTGGAAGTTGCGGTGCAGCTTGCCCTCGCGTTGTGCGACCGCCAGCTCGTCATCGGGTTTGGCAAAATGGTCCATGCCGATGAACTGGTAACCCTGACCGGTGAGGAAGGCGATGGTATCCTGCAACATGGCCAGCTTCTCCTGCGGAGCTGGCATATCCACCTCTTTCAACTTGCGCTGGGCGGCAAAGCGACTCGGCAGATGGGCATAGTTGAAGATGGAGAGGCGCGCCGGATCGGTCTTGAGCACCTCTTCCAGCGTATGGTGGAAGCTGGCACGATCCTGATGCGGCAGGCCATAGATCAGGTCGAGGTTGGTCGAGCGGAAGCCAAGTTCACGGGCCCGTTCCAACATGGCTTTAATAAAGTCGTTGTCCTGCTCGCGGTTGACCGCAACCTGCACATCCTTGTTGAAATCCTGCACCCCAAGGCTGATGCGGTTGAAGCCGACGTCTCGCAGCACGTCCAGCATGGTAATGGCGATTTCGCGCGGATCGACCTCGATGCTGAACTCCCCCTCTTCAGCGAAATGGAAGTGCTCACGCAACATGGCCATCAGGCGGCGCGTTTGCGCTTCATCCAGATAGGTGGGTGTACCGCCGCCCCAGTGCAGCTGGGTGACCAGACGATGCTTGAAGAGCGG
The DNA here is from genome assembly GCF_001921245.1 of Aeromonas sp. YN13HZO-058. Classification (NCBI taxonomy): domain Bacteria; kingdom Pseudomonadati; phylum Pseudomonadota; class Gammaproteobacteria; order Aeromonadales; family Aeromonadaceae; genus Aeromonas; species Aeromonas sp. YN13HZO-058. The sequence goes on from NZ_MQSY01000009.1 coordinate 29,201, forward strand.
GGCCTGCGCCTTGATCTCCTGCTCCAGGTAGTCGAGGTACTCGTCAGCCTTGTGCTGGTGGCGGGTAATGACCTTGTTGCAGCCGCAGTAGTAGCAGAGCTTGTGACAGAAAGGGATATGCACGTAGAGCGACAGATTGCGCTCGGGATACTGGCCGGCAGCGCGGACAAAATCCGGATAACCGAAGCTCTCGTTGAACTCCAGCGCAGTGGGATAAGAGGTGTATCGCGGGCCACTGTAGTTATATTTTTCGATCAGAGCCTGATCCCACACAATCTGTTCTGCTTGCACGCTCGCTTCCTCTCTTGTTGTTATTGTTGGCTCACCGACCTAACTGAAAATCCTTCAGTTGGGCCACATCCTTGAGGATCTGAGCTTCCAGCTCGGCCTCGTAGCCGCTGCGTTCGAGATCCATCTTCATCACTTCATTGCGTTTAAGTGCGCGTCTGGCCTCATGAGTCGGCATATCTTTCACCTTCTCATACAGCCCGTACAGACCAGGGAACTCGGCAGCGAACGCCCGCCCCCCCTTGATCTGCAACGCATCCAGCAGATTGGTCAGCCGAATGGCGCCTTCGGAGTAATCGCACTGCCCCTCCTGCACTGCATGGGCAATGACCCGCACGCTCTCCAGAATTCGCTCATTGCGAGCAGTTATCGCCTGCCACTGCATCGTTTGCTGTCGCCTCAGTCTGGCCAGCAGCATGCCTGCATAGATGGCCAACCCTGACAAAATCAGGCCGCCCAACAGGGCGGCCAGCATCCATCCACTCATCACTTTTTCTTCGGCTCAGGCTTGGGTTCCGGCTTGAAATCGACCTGGTTGAAACGATCCCACAACTCCTCTTCGGAGGCCGGCTTTTGCTCGTCGAACTCGGCGTCATCGCCATCATCAAACGGCAGCTCGTCATCTTCATCATCGTCGTTATCGATGATGCCCAGCTCATCCATCAGCTCCTGATAACGGTCGACGCGCTGATCAACCCAGGCCTGCTCGGCCGCTTCCAGGATTTCACCGGCATCAAGACGATCCAGCAGATCATTCAAGCGGTCATCATTCTCGATGGAGGCCAGCTCCTGCTCGGGCGTCATCACCAGCTTCTTCTCTTTCACTGCCTTGGGTGCTGCTGGCTTATTCTGTTTGTCATCCACCACCAGTACCACCGGCTTGCGGGAACCGATACGCGGATCTTTGGACTGGCTGTTGCCAGACTTGTTGTTCGATTGTTCAACTTGCTGACGAGAACCAGCCTTCAGGCCCTTGCGCTTGGCAGCCCGTTTACGCTCACGACCTTCCTGAGCACTGACATCAGATTCTTTGCGCTTGCCAGTAGGCTTGCGAGTGGGTTGTTTGGCAGACATGAATGGCTAACTCCGAAAAATAACTGGATTGACCCGTACCCGGGATGATCTCACCCGGTGGGATACGATGCGAGGAACAGTAAGGCTGGAACAAGAGCAGGATCCGGCACCAATCCGGCCTAATCAGGCCACTGAACACCGCAGGATCGGTATCCTCTGGGCATGTTGCTGGTATTTTGACACAGAATGGCTAATCGGGTTAATGACCCAAAAGAAAAAAGGCAGCCGAAGCTGCCTTGATATGTTCATGCGGGCGCCATCCTGAATGGCAAAACAATCTGTTTCGTCCTCTCCGTGACAACTTGTCGCCGCAGCATATCGTTGTGTGGTCATCCTGACCTTGTATTGGTCGTTCCTGAATGTGCGTGTGCCTGTTTGACCCGTCGCGACCGCATCCTGCCATCGTGCCGGGGAGTCTGCATCCCGCAACCCCATCCCGCTCCGGGGATGGTCACCATCCTGATCCTTCACATCCCTTGCCAGCTCATGCGAGCCCATGGCATCCCGCCACGCCAGCCATCCTCTGCTCACAACATCCTGTTGTGAAACCGCCACCCAATCCGTGGGTGAATCCATTGAGCCTACTGTATCAACTCTATAAAACGGCTCAATCCACCCAAAAGATTCTCAACATCTCGAAAAATATCAATATTCACATAATCAATTGATAAGTAATGAATATTTAATATTTTATGCAATTTTATGAGCCTTGGCCTGCCTTGAGAATGGGAGATCTCTTACAGAACGGGGGGATTAAACCGAGAATTATCTGAAAACCATAAAAACAACGGGGAGCAAAGGCTCCCCGTTTCAAATCGAATCGACCGTATCGACTATATCAGTGCAGACCCGCCACATATTTGGAAAGGGCTTCGATATCCTGATCAGTCAGTTTCTTGGCAACGTCCCGCATCATGCCATTCGGATCGTTGTCACGTGTCCCGGCACGGAATGCGGTGAGCTGAGCCTTGATATAGGCAGGATGCTGGCCGGACAGGCTTGGATACTTCGCCTGTTCGACACCCGAGCCACGGGGACCATGGCAAGCCGTACAAGCTGCCAGACCGCGACTCATGTCACCACCCATATAGAGTGCCTTGCCCGCTTCGACCACATCGTCAGGGACCGCGATCGGGCTAACCTTCAGGCCGGAGAAGTAAGCCGCCAGGTCATCCATGTCCTGTTCCGACAAAGGTAACGCCATCGGCCCCATCACTGGCGCAACCCGGCCAATTTGACCAGAAGCGGCAGCCTTCAGTTCAACTAACTGCTTTTTGATATATGATGCGTGCTGACCAGCAATTTTGGGGTACATATCAACCAGGCTGTTTCCGTCCGGTCCATGACAAGCCGCACAAACGGCAGCCTTGGTCTGTCCCGCAGCGGCATCGCCCTTGGCTTGTGCCATCCCCGTTACGCCAACCATCAGAGCAAGAGTAATGACTAGGTTCTTCATGGCGTTCCAACTTTTCGTTATTAGGCTTCCAGATCCCATGCCGCTGAAGGCATGTTAAAATAAACGCGTTTAAGCGACGCTATTTTACACCATTTTACAAAAAAGTAACTCTATAACCCTCTATCTCCATGGGGAATTTACGTTGGATACACAAACTCTGAATTTCAATAAGGTGCATTTTGTGACCAGCGCACCCGACATCCGTCACCTGCCAAATGATGGGGGTGTCGAGATCGCGTTTGCCGGCCGTTCCAACGCCGGTAAGTCATCTGCATTGAACACCTTAACCAAACACAAGAACCTGGCGCGTACCAGTAAGACACCCGGTCGTACCCAGCTGATCAACCTGTTTGAGCTGGAACCGGGCAAGCGCCTGGTCGACTTGCCGGGTTATGGTTATGCGCAAGTTCCGCTGGAAATGAAGCTCAAGTGGCAAAAGTCACTGGCGGAGTATCTGCAGCGCCGTGAGTCATTGAAAGGCCTGGTGATCCTGATGGACATCCGCCACCCGCTCAAAGATACCGACATGAATATGCTGGAGTGGAGCTCACACCGTCAGTTGCCCGTCATGCTGTTGCTGACCAAGGCTGACAAACTGAGCCCGGGTCCGCGCAACAACCAGGTGATCAAGGTGCGCCAGGCCGTTGCCAACCTTGGTTCCCAGATCCAGGTTGAAGCGTTCTCCTCCCTCACCAACATCGGCGTGGAGAAGCTGGCGCAAACCCTGACCGAATGGTACGTCAGTGGTGACGATACCGACCTGCTGGACGCTGACGAACAGCAACCTGTCGAGGAGTAATCCACTCCTCGCTTTCCTTGCAATTGGCGGAGCACTCCTCCGCTGATTGAAAGGGTTTCAGATTGCCGCTTTCACCTGCCTCACGACAAACACCCCGCATTCGCCTCCCCAGTTATATCCATTATCGCTTACAGTTCATATAGATAGATCGTTAATTCATGATGGGAATTAACTTAAGGAGGCGTTGATAGCGTTTTCAAATCTGTTCTTTCAAAACGAACAAGAATTACAGAAAGAGACCAAAATGAAATTTAATTACAAGATCTAACCGAGAGGGATAAAAATGAGGCCGGACGACAGTGATGCCATCCAGCCTGAAATAATAAGTTCAAAAAATTGGGAAGAAGCTGAATCTTGAGTACCAGACGACAGGTATTCCTCAAGAAGCAGTCTCATTCTATCAAATGCATCGCCAATTTAAAGCATTTACTCTAAATAGCGCGCATAAAAAAACACCCCGACGAGAACCTCATCGGGGCAGCTATTCAGCCACATTCAATTACGTGAAATAAAAGGTCTGAAAGATAGAACATCTTACCTCTGTACCCTACGCAGACAACTGTACAGCAAAGCAGCAAAAAGTGAAAGTAATTTATGTAATTTAGTTTCACAACTTACAGATTAAGAAAAAATCTTTTATTTTCATGCAGATAAAAAAATCCCCAGTACGAATACCGGGGAGTTATAAAGGTGACTAGCTAGCACTTCCTCAACTATCTAGTTAGTCAGCGCTATTTCCAAGTAGTTCCGCTACAAAACAAAAAAACTTTGAAAAATCAGAGATAGATAGCGCCATCCTCAGCAAACTCTTGTTCTTCAATGAGTTTTTCAGCCAGATCTTCAATATCAAAACGCACGCTTTCGAAGGCTCTGACGATGTCATCCTCCCTCGTCAGCACCAGACCGGTCATTTTCTCCAGTCGCCGCTGGCTGATGTAACAATCTATCAGCGCCCCCATCTGCTGGGCGGGAAAGCGCACCCGCTGTTCGCCAGCCTGCCACTCCATCAGATCGGGAAACAGAATACCCTGGTTCATATCACCCCCAAGTTACGCTTCAACTCTCTCAATACCTGTTTAGTCCCGGGACGAATTCCGCGCCACACGGTAAACGCTTCGGCGGCCTGTTCCACCAGCATGCCGAGTCCATCCATGGTTTGGCGGGCTCCCTGCTGTTTGGCCCAACTAATAAACGCCGTATCCGATGAGCCATACATCATGTCGTAGATGGCAATATCGGTGTGGATCAGGGCGGGAGCCAACGGCGGCAGCTCCCCTTGCAGGCTGGCGGAGGTAGAGTTGATGACGAGATCGAATGGTCCTGCCAGCTGCTCATAGGTCTGGGCGGTCACGGGCCCCAGATCGTGGAATTCAGCAGCCAGCTGCTGCGCTTTGGTGTGCGTGCGGTTGGCGATCACCAGCTCGCTCGGCAGCTCGGCCAGCAGCGGCGCCAATGCTCCGCGAGCCGCCCCGCCGGCACCCAGCAGCAGGATCCGGCTATCCGCCAGCGTCACACCGTGGGACTTGAGATCGGCAACCAGACCGGCGCCATCGGTGTTATCCCCCAGCAGCACGCCATCATCGGTCAGCTTGATGGTATTGACCGCGCCCGCCCGCTTGGCCCTCAGGCTCAACCGATCGACCAGAGTGAATGCCTGCTCCTTGAAGGGGACGGTGACATTGCACCCCTTGCCCCCTTGGGCAAAGAAGTCCCGCAGGGTTTGGGCAAACTCGTCGACGGCGGGTTCAGCCAGCCCATACTCCAGCTCTTGCTGGGTCTGTCTGGCAAACAGGGTATGAATGAAGGGGGACTTGCTGTGGCGCACCGGGTGGCCAAAAACCAGATAACGATCCATCAAAGAGTTCCATCAGAGGGCAATATTCCGATTTAACGGGTTTTCGCACTCGGGAACAAGCCGAATATCGGCCAGTAAAAAGGGGCCATCATGGCCCCTCGAGTCACAGCCACTCTCGCGGCGTGAGGTAATCGGTGTAGAGCAAGGCTTCAGGAGTGCCCGCTTCCGGCTGCCAGTCATACTCCCAACGTGCCAGCGGTGGCATCGACATCAGGATCGACTCGGTACGTCCACCAGTCTGCAACCCGAACAGGGTGCCCCGGTCATACACCAGATTGAACTCCACATAACGACCGCGACGATAGAGCTGGAACTCCCGCTCCCGCTCGCCATAGGGCAATGCCTTGCGTCGTTCGATGATCGGCAGGTAGGCATCGAGATAACCCCGACCGACCGCCTGCATAAAGGCGAAGCAGTCGGCAAAAGGCCAGCGATTCAGATCGTCGAAGAAGAGACCGCCCACCCCCCTTGTCTCATTGCGATGCTTGAGGAAGAAGTAGCGATCGCACCAGGATTTGAACTCGGGGTAGATCTCATCACCGAACGGCTGGCAGAGATCACGGGAGACCTGATGCCAGTGCTGGACATCCTCGGCGAATGGATAGAATGGCGTCAAATCGAAGCCACCGCCAAACCACCAAATGGGCTCTTCGCCTTCCTTCTCGGCAATGAAGAAACGGACGTTGGCGTGGCTGGTCGGCACATAGGGGTTGTGCGGATGGATCACCAGCGACACTCCCATCGCCTCGAACTTGCGACCGGCCAGTTCGGGCCGATGGGCCGTCGCAGAGGCAGGCATGGCATCGCCATAGACATGGGAGAAGTTGACCCCGCCCTGCTCGATCACCGCGCCGTGGCGCAGCACGCGGGTGCGTCCGCCGCCACCGCCTTCACGGTTCCAGGCATCTTCCACAAAGTGTCCACTGCCATCGGCCTGCTCCAGACCACGGCAGATCTCGTCCTGCAACTGCAACAGGAAGGCCTTGACCTGGGCCACATCCGGTTTGCTCATCTTGTCTCCAGTCAGGCAGGATCGTGAACGCCCTGTCCATTTTTATAGTTAAATCAATCCGGTGAGCTCACCGGATTGATGGCAAATCATGACATATCCGCCCGCTCAGGAGGGGCGAATAATGGCGCCGGTACGGGCGTCCTTGATCTCGGATGGGTTGGCTTGACCACCCACTTCACCGGGCAGGATATAGGCCAGCTTGCTGGCCAGCCGCTCACCAATATCGGCCACCCGACGGGCAGGCTCCTCACCGGTCAGGTTGGCGCTGGTAGAGACCAGAGGCTTGCCAAAGGCGCGGCACAAGGCCTGCACCTGAGGATGAGCCGTCACGCGCACCGCCAGCGTATCGAACTGCCCGGTCAGCCAGGCCGGCGTCGTCGCACGGGCAGGCATGATCCAGGTAAAGGGGCCGGGCCAGCTGGCTTCAACCCGAGCCAGTTGTTCACCGCTAAGTTGGCTCAGATCGATGTAATCCTGCAATTGCGCCACGTCGGCGGCAATCAGGATCAGCCCCTTCTCCACCGGACGCTGCTTGATGGCCAGCAGTCGCAGCACCGCAACTTCAGAGTCGGGATCACAACCCAGACCAAACACGGCCTCGGTCGCATAAGCAATCACCCCTTCCTGCTGGAGGGCGGCGACTGCCTGTTCAAATTCATTTGGCATAGGAAAAATGCGGCAGCCAGGCTTCCGCCTCGTCACTTAGTAGCAAGTTGAATTCGTATGGCGGCGATCATGGCAAAGTGACATGCTGCTGTAGCACAAGAAAATACGACACTTCCGGATCGCCACCCGTTCACTTACTTGAGTTGAGCCTGCAGGGCGGCATCCTTGGCCATCACCTCTTCGGCATTCTTCTGGCGTTCGGCCCGAACCTTGGCCGCCAGTTCATCATCGGCTACTGCCAGCATCTGGGCTGCCAGATAACCCGCGTTCTTGGCACCGGCCTTGCCGATCGCCACGGTCGCTACCGGTACGCCGCCCGGCATCTGCACGGTAGAGAGCAGCGCATCCAGCCCTTTCAGCGGGCCACCATCGATGGGCACCCCGATCACAGGGCGCGTGGTGATACCTGCAACTGCCCCTGCCAGATGGGCAGCCAGACCGGCAGCACAGATAAATACCTTACAGCCACGGGCCTCGGCATCGGTCACATACTGGTGGGTCGCAGCCGGGGTCCGGTGGGCTGAAGTCACTTTGACTTCCACTGTGATATCAAACGACTTGAGCACTTCAAGGGTGGCTTGCATCACGGGGAAATCAGAGTCAGAGCCCATCAGTACGGCAACAAATGGTTTCTTCATGGTGGGAATTTCCTTACTCCAAGTGGGGGGTTGAAGTTCGCCGAAAACGTTTTAGTTCCGTTATGGCGGCGCGATTATACCCGCTCACTTTGATGGCCGCATTTCTTTTGCGGGCAGACCCAGCGCAGCGTTCCCCTCACTTTTTTCTCGATCATGATGCCCCAGCCACACGCGGGACAAGGCATGGGGATCGGCTTGTCGTTCACCACATATTTGCAATGGGGATAGCCATCACAGGAGTAAAACTGCTTGCCGTAGCGGGAGGTACGGCTCACCAGATGACCCTTGCCGCACTCGGGGCAGAGGATCTGGGTATCGTCGCTCTCCTGCAGGGATTCGATATGCTGACAGGCCGGATACTGGGTGCAGCCGACAAACAGACCGTAACGCCCCTTTTTGATCGCCAGCGGCTGTCCGCAATCGGGACAGGCAGAGCCTTCGAGCACCTTTTCGATGTCGCGACCGGATGGCGTCAGGGAACGAATGTAATCACAGGCAGGGTAAGCAGAGCAGCCGAGAAAGGGACCATGTTTGCCCTGGCGGATCACCAGCTCGGCCCCGCACTGCGGGCACGGCTCGCGCTCGAAGGCATGTTCGTGGGCTGAAAAGAGGTGATGATCGATTTTTGACATGGGCCGCGCCTTGAAATCCAGATGGCCTGAATTCTACCAGCGCGGCACCGGACTGTCAGTGGATGACGCCGTCTGACTCATCAAACACCAGCTCTTCCATCTGCTGGTAAGCATTTTCACTGCCCGGTACGTTGAACAGCACCATCATGACGACCCACTTCAGGTCATCCAGCTCGATATCCGGCTTGTCCAGCTCGAGCAGGCGCTCGATACAGATCTCGCGGGTTTCGGCATTCAGCACCTGGGCCTGTTCCAGAAAGAGCAGGAAGCCGCGGCACTCGGTGCTGAGGCGTGCCAGCTCTTGCGGGGCATAGATACGCATCGAGCCTTGCGCGCTGGCGGTGACATAGACCTCCCGCTCGCTATCGTGCAGATTGGCCAGCCGCTCCAGCCAATCGAGCGCCTTGTCGATTTCGGCTTTATCGAAACCGGCCCGGCTCAGCTCGTCGGTGAGCTCATCCTGCTCGACCATCACATCTGCATCGCTGTGGATGTAGGTCTCGAAAAGGTACATCAATACATCAAACATGATTCGCCCTCCTCGCTCTGACGTATCCACCGGCTACCGCCATCACTGCACCGGCCAGCTCCAGCTCTACCAACCTGCCCAATACCACTTCGACAGGAAGCTGGGCCCGCTCGGCAACGGTATCCACGCTCGTGGTCTCATAATCTACGTTATCCAACAAATCGGCATAAGGCAATTCGCTATTATGCGGTTGCTCAGATGATGTAACCGACGGATGTGGCCGTGTGACCCACTCTGGCAGCTCTTCCACTATATCGGCCGCACTCAGCACAAGTTTGGCTCCCTGCTGAATTAATCTGTTGCACCCTATCGCCTGGGCATTTTGCGGGGCGCCAGGAACCGCGAACACTTCACGCCCCTGCTCCAGCGCATAGCGGGCGGTGATCAGCGAACCGCTCTGCTCGGTCGCCTCCACCACCAGGGTTCCCAGCGACAGACCACTGATAATACGGTTGCGACGCGGAAAATGTTCAGCTAACGGCCCTTTGTCAGGCGCCAGCTCGGAGATAAGCAAACCACCATTCTCCAGAATCTGGCCAGCCAGCCCCTGATGACGTTTGGGATAGAGGCTATCAAGACCCGAGCCCAGCACTGCGAGGGTGATACCGCCAGCAGCCAGTGCCTGCTGATGGCAAATACCATCGATACCTAGCGCAAGGCCCGAGGTAATGGCCAACCCGCACCCAACCAACTCGCTACAGAGGCGGGACGCATTATCCTTGCCTGCGTAGGTGGGATGGCGCGTCCCCACCATCGCCAGCTGAGGCAAGGACAAGGCGGCGAGATCGCCGCGACAGTAGAGCAACAAGGGGGCAGCGGGGATCTCCCGCAGCAAAGAGGGGTAAACAGGGTGATCTTGCGGAATAAGGACGTTGCCAGGCAAAGCGGCCCAAGCCAGGCTCTGCTCGACAAGCGGCGAGGGCCAACGCAGTTGCTTGATCTGCTCTGACGATAGCCCCATGCCATGCAGTTGCGCTTCATCGCACTGGAACAGGGCATCAATGCTTCCCCCAACCAGCTCCAGCAGGCGGGTTGCGGTCACCGGACCGATACCGGTAACCGCATCAAGGGTTAACCAGAGCGCCAGACGCTCGTCGGGGTAGCTCACGTCAGAAGTGAGTGACCTGATAACCCGAACTCACCATGTCGTTACTCTGCATGATGAGGCCGTAACTCACCTTGTCATACACCTTGAACAACATGACGCGGGCAATCGCTTCGGAAGGCAGTGGTGCCTTCTTGTTGCTGCTGTAAAACACCTTGTTGTAGACCGACGAGAACTCCTTGTACTGCACATCGCCATTTTTGGTCACCAAGGCAGCACCGGGCCGCCTGACATCCAGCACATCCCCGGCGACCAGTTGATCACGACCACCCCGATTGATCAGCACCACATCAAACTTGCCACCGCCCCGGGTCTTGTTCGGCAAGTCGATGATATAACCCGGCGTGATAGCGGGTGCCGCCTTCGGCGTGAAGACGGCAGGCATGTTCTCCTGAGCGGGCAGCGGCATCACCTTGTCGCCCTGCAGCACTTCGCGCTGGTTATGAGTCAGCGTCACTTCGGTCCGGTCACCATCAAGACGCGCCACAGCCCGTACCACACCGGCAAAGATCGCCTCCTGGCCAAGTTGTTCACCGGTTTCACGATCCTTGTAGACCACCCCCGGGTGATAGATGCCATACATCTGGCCAGGCGTCAGGGAGCCCTGTACATAAAGAGTGTCTCCCTCCAGCATGCCGATATGTTTCTGGTCCGAGCCCAGCAGATAAGGCAGGGTTTTCTGCTGCTGGCTGTCTGCCAGAATATGGTCGGTTTGCAAGAAGGGGCCGATCTCGCTGATGGGCAGGGTCGGAATGGGGTTGGCCTTGTTCTCGTAACGGGTTTTCGGACCGAGACGGATAACTTGCTTGCCCCCCTGCATCGCCTTGCCGAGCCGGGGTTCACCATTGACCCAGCTCAGGTGCAGCACATCACCGGGGTAGATCCAGTGAGGATTGGCAATCTGCGGGTTGATGTTCCAGAGCCGGGGCCACAGCCAGGGCTCGGAGAGATACTTGCCGGAGATATCCCACAGGGTGTCGCCTTTTTGCACCACATAGCTTTCGGGATAGCCCGCTTTTAGCCTCAGCTGGTCGGCCAGAGCGGAGTGGCTCACGGTCACCAGCAGGCAGGCGAGGATGGTTTGCTTCAGATACATAACACTCCCTGTTACTTCTGCACGCAAAGTGTTGCTGTTTTTTGTCGGCGTAAATGACTAGAATTACGCCAATATTGACTGCATTTATACGAAACTAAAGAAAAAACTATGGCCATTCTAGATGTATTGCGTTTTCCCGATGAACGCCTGCGCACTGTCGCAGCCCCTGTCGAGACCTTTACACCCGAGTTACAACAGATTGTAGATGATATGTTCGAAACCATGTATGCGGAGGAAGGCATTGGCCTGGCCGCGACTCAGGTCGACGTTCATCAACGCATCATAGTGATCGATGTCTCTGAAAACCGTGAAGATCCTCTGGTATTGATCAATCCGGAGATCATCGAGCAGTGCGGCAGCACCGGCATCGAAGAGGGTTGCCTCTCCGTGCCCGGCAGTCGTGCTCTGGTGCCGCGCGCCGAACAGGTCAAAATCCGCGCGCTGGATCGCAACGGCAAGCCGTTCGAGCTGGAAGCCGACGATCTGCTCGCCATCTGCATCCAGCATGAGATGGATCACCTGGTCGGCAAGCTGTTCGTGGATTACCTGTCCCCGCTCAAGCGCCAGCGCATTCGCCAGAAGCTGGAAAAGATGGCCCGTGAAGATCGCAAAGTCCTCTGAGGATCTGCCCCATTGAATAAGCTGAAACTGATTTTTGCCGGTACTCCCGACTTCGCCGCCCGTCACCTGGCGGCGTTGTTGTCTTCCGACCACGAGGTCGTTGCCGTCTATACCCAGCCGGACAAACCCGCCGGTCGTGGTCAGAAGCTCACTGCCAGCCCGGTCAAAGAGCTGGCCCTGACCCACAATCTGCCGGTCTATCAACCGGCAACCCTGCGCAAAGAAGAGGCGCAAGCCGAACTGGCTGCTCTGGGTGCCGACCTGATGGTCGTCGTGGCCTATGGCCTGATCCTGCCCAAGGTGGTGCTCGATACCCCGCGTCTGGGCTGCATCAACGTCCACGGATCCCTGCTGCCCCGCTGGCGCGGCGCGGCACCGATCCAGCGCGCCATCTGGGCGGGCGATAACGAAACCGGCGTTACCATCATGCAGATGGATGTGGGGCTTGATACCGGCGCTATGATCCGCAAGGTGAGCTGCCCCATCGCCGCCGATGACACTTCCGCCAGCCTCTATGACAAGCTGGCCGAGCTGGGCCCGCAGGCGCTGGTCGACACCATCAATGCCATGGCCGCCGGTGAAACCGCTGCCGAGGCGCAAGATGATGCCCAGGCAAACTACGCCGAGAAGCTCTCCAAGGAAGAGGCCCGCATCGACTGGTCGATGGAGGCTGTTGCCATCGAACGCTGCATCCGCTCGTTCAACCCCTGGCCCATCAGCTGGTTCGAAGTGGCTGGCCAGACCATCAAGGTGTGGCAAGCCGCGGTGGTGGACAGTGACCACGGCCAACCCGCCGGTACCCTGCTCAAGGCCGACAAACAGGGGATCGACATCGCCACCGGCAAAGGGGTACTGCGCCTGCTGACCCTGCAACCGCCCGGCAAGAAGGCCATGTCCGTTTCGGATCTGCTCAACTCTCGCCGCGACTGGTTTGAACCCGGCACGCAATTGAATTGAACTGGATTGAATTGACACAAGCGGGGCCCAGGCCCCGACTTGCGCATCTAAGGTAACTCTATGAAAACACGTGCACAGGCCGCTCTCGTTATTCAACAGGTGCTGGATCAGGGTCAATCCCTCTCCGCTGTTCTGCCTGCTGCCCAGGAGAAGGTCGCACCTCGCGATCGCGCTCTCCTGCAAGAACTCTGCTACGGCACCCTGCGCTGGCTGCCCCGCCTCGATGCGGCAGTCAACGAGATGATGGACAAGCCGCTCAAGAACAAGAGTCGCATTTTCCACTACCTCATCCTGGTCGGTCTCTATCAGCTCATCTACACCCGCATTCCGGCTCACGCCGCGGTGGCCGAGACCGTCAACGCCGTCAAACTGCTCAAGGGTACCTCCCTGCGTGGCCTCATCAACGGCGTGCTGCGCAACTTCCAGCGCAGCGCCGAAGTCATTCTGCTGCGCATAGACCGCGTCCCCAGCATTCGCCTCGGTCATCCTGAGTGGCTCACCAAGCGGCTGCGTCAGGCCTATCACGATGAGTGGGAATTCATCATGGAGGCGAACAACCAGCGCCCCCCCATGTGGATCCGCAACAATAGCCAGCGCCAGAGCCGCGATGCCATGCTGGCCCGCATGGCCGACGTCGGCATCAATGCCGTGGCCGGTGAAGAGGGCGAGGATTGCATCCTGCTGGAGCGTCCTTGCGACGTGACCAAGCTGCCCGGCTTCGAGGTCGGTGACTGCTCGGTACAGGACGGAGCAGCACAACAGGCTGCGGCGCTGCTCGACCCGCAACCGGGCGAGTGGGTGCTGGATGCCTGCGCCGCCCCTGGCGGCAAGACCGCCCACTTGCTGGAGCGTCAACCCAAGCTGGCCGGCGTAGTCGCCGTCGATGCCGACGAGAACCGCCTCAAGCGGGTGCAGGAAAACCTGGACCGCATCGGCCTGAATGCCAAAGTGATCCACGGCGATGCGGCGGCACCGGAACAGTGGTGGCCGGAGGGTCAGTTCGACCGCATCCTGCTGGATGCTCCCTGCTCCGCCACCGGCGTGATCCGTCGCCACCCCGACATCAAGTGGTTGCGCCGGGATCAGGACATTCGCGAGCTGGCCGAACTGCAGCGCCGCATTCTCAATGCTCTCTGGGGCAAGCTGAAAAGCGGCGGCACCCTGCTCTACGCCACCTGCTCCGTATTGCCGGAAGAGAACCGCGAGCAGATCCGCGCCTTCCTTGCGGCGACCAAAGATGCCAAATTGGTGCCATTGCACGAACAGGACACCCCGGACTGCCCGGGTCGCCAGTTCCTGCCGGGTGAAGCCGAGATGGATGGCTTCTACTACGCCAAACTGTTCAAGCTGTGAGTCTGGCCAGCTTCTTCCGGGGTAGCCGCCATGCTGGCGGCACGCCCCTTTACTGCATCAACGTGAGTAGACGTTCCCTATGAAAATCATCATTTTGGGAGCCGGCCAGGTCGGCGGCACCCTGGCTGAGAACCTGGCCGGGGAGAACAACGACATCACCATCGTCGATACCGACAGCGAACGGCTGCGCGAGCTGCAGGACAAGTTTGACCTGCGGGTGGTTAACGGTCACGGCGCCCACCCCAGGGTGCTGCGTGAAGCGGGGGCCCAGGATGCCGACATGCTGGTTGCCGTCACCAACAGTGACGAGACCAACATGATCGCCTGTCAGGTCGCCTACTCCCTGTTCAACACCCCGAACAAGGTGGCGCGGATCCGCTCGCCCGCCTATCTGACCGAGCGGGATCGTCTGTTCCTGCCGGAATCGGTGCCGGTGGATCACCTGATCGCGCCGGAGCAACTGGTGACCGATTATGTGCGTCGCCTGATCGAGTATCCGGGCGCCCTGCAAGTGGTTGATTTTGCAGGTGGTCGCGTTGGTCTGGTGGCGGTCAAGGCCTACTACGGTGGCCCGCTGGTAGGCAATGCCCTCTCCACCCTGCGCGAGCACATGCCCAACATCGAAACTCGGGTTGCAGCCATCTTCCGTCAGGGCCGTCCGATCCGTCCGCAAGGCACCACCATCATCGAAGCGGATGACGAGGTCTTCTTCGTTGCCGCTGCGGGCCATATCCGCGCCGTGATGTCTGAGCTGCAGCGCCTCGAGAGCCCCTACCGCCGTATCATGATCGTCGGTGGCGGCAATATCGGCGCCGGCCTCGCCCGCCAGCTGGAGAAGCGCTACAGCGTCAAGCTTATCGAGCGCAACCAGAAGCGGGCGGAGCAGCTCTCCGAACTGCTGGAGAACACCATCGTCTTCTGTGGCGATGCGGCGGATCAGGAGTTGCTGGCCGAGGAGCACATCGATCAGATCGACGTCTTCATCGCCGTGACCAACGAGGACGAGGCCAACATCATGTCGGCGCTGCTCGCCAAGAAGATGGGCGCCAAGAAGACCATGGTGCTGATCCAGCGCGGCGCCTACGTCGATCTGGTGCAGGGCGGTTCCATCGATATCGCCATCTCGCCGCAGCAGGCCACCATCTCGGCCCTGCTGACCCACGTGCGCCGGGCCGATATCGCCAACGTCTACAGCCTGCGCCGCGGTGCGGCCGAGGCGATCGAGGCGATCGCCCACGGCGACGAGAACACCTCCAAGGTGGTCGGCAAGACGGTGGGCGAACTCAAGCTGCCGCCGGGCACCACCATTGGTGCCGTCGTGCGCGGGGATGAGGTACTGATCGCTCACGATCGCACCAAGATCCAGCAGGATGACCACGTGGTCATGTTCCTGGTAGACAAGAAGTACATCCCGGAAGTGGAGCGGCTGTTCCAGCCAAGCCCCTTCTTCCTGTAACGTCTTCATGCGCACAGGCTGTCAAACCAGACCCGGCTCAGCTCCTCCAAGGGGATGGTCCGGGTCTTTTGTTAATCAACGACCAGGTTATCGAACATGATCAAGCTGCGTCCCATTATCTTCACCCTGGGGCTGGTGCTCTCCAAGCTGGCGCTCTTCATGTGGCTGCCCACCTTGCTGGCACTGCTCACCGGGTCAGAGGGATTTGTCGAGTTTCTCAAGTCCGTGCTGATCACCCACGGCGCCGCCCTGCTCTGCCTCCATTACGGCCGCAAGGCGGAGTTTCATCTGGGGGTGCGGGAGATGTTCCTGCTCACCACCTCGGTCTGGGTGGTGGCCTGCGCCTTCGGCGCTCTGCCCTTTGTCTTCATCACCCACATCAACTTTACCGACGCCTACTTCGAGACAATGTCGGGGGTAACGACCACGGGCTCCACCGTGCTCTCCGGCCTCGACAGCATGGCCCACAGTATCCTGTTGTGGCGCTCCATCCTGCAGTGGCTGGGCGGGGTCGGCTTTATCGTGATGGCGGTTGCCGTACTGCCCTACCTCAACGTCGGCGGTATGAAGCTGTTCCAGACCGAGAGTTCGGACTGGTCAGACAAAAGCGCGCCGCGGGCCAAGACGGTGGCCAACAACATCGTCGTGGTCTATCTGGTGCTCTCCATGCTCTGCTTCATGGCCTATTGGGCCAGCGGCATGAACATGTTCGAGGCGATCAACCACGCCATGACCACCCTCAGTACCGGCGGTTACTCCACCTCCGATCAATCCATGTCCCACTTCTCCAACTCGGCACACTGGATTGGCACCCTGTTCATGTTCCTCGGCGGCCTGCCCTTCCTGCTCTATGTGCAGAGCCTCAACCACAGGGACTACAGCCTGTTCAAGGATGCCCAGGTGCGCGGCTTCTTCTGGCTGGTGGTGTGGGTCACCGCCATCATGACCCTCTATCTGTGGCAGCGGGATCTGTTCAGCTTTATGGATGCCTTGCGCATCAGCTGCTTCAACATCGTCTCGGTACTCACTACCACCGGCTACGGCCTTGGTGACTTCGGTACCTGGGGCCCGCTCGCCAGCATCGTCTTCATCGTGCTGCTGGCGCTGGGAGCCTGCTCAGGCTCCACTGCGGGTGGTCTGAAGATCTTCCGGGTACAGGTGGCGTTTGCCCTGTTCAGAAAGCAGATGCGTCAGCTGATGCACCCCTCCGCCGTATTCCCGCAGAAATACAACGGCCGGACGGTCAATGACGCCATCATCCGCTCGATGATCTCCTTCGTGCTGGCCTACTTCGCCATCATTCTGGTGATCGCCGCGCTGCTGGCCGCCATCGGGCTCGACCCCCTCACCTCCATCTCCAGCTCCATCACCGCCGTCGCCAACGTCGGCCCGGGCATGGGCCCTGTGGTTGGCCCCAGCACCAACTTTGCTAGCCTGCCGGAATCAGCCAAGTGGCTGCTGTCATTTGGCATGCTGCTGGGGCGGCTGGAGATCCTGACGGTCGCCGTACTCTTCTTCCCCTCCTTCTGGCGCCAGTAACCCCTTACGGCATGTCAGCAAAAAGCCGCAGCGTTCACCCGCTGCGGCTTTTTTATCTCAAGCATTCTCACGACTTTCGCTCACCGCTTATCGGCCCACTCATCATCCATTGCTGATGATCTGAACGACCTCACCAGGATGACCAGAGCGGATCACAAGCATAAAAAAACGGACCCAAACCAGAGGTTTGGGTCCGTTTATCAGTGAACCGTCAGCGGCCGCGAGGGCTACCGAGACTCAGCGCATGGCATTAACCACGGCCGGAGCGCTTGCGGTCCATCTCGGTCAGCAATTTCTTGCGGATACGGATGTTCTTCGGAGTCACTTCTACCAGTTCGTCGTTGTCGATGAACTCGAGAGCCTGTTCCAGAGTCATGCGGATCGGCGGAGTCAGCACCTGGGCTTCGTCGGTACCGGAGGCACGCATGTTGGTCAGCTGTTTGCCCTTCAGGCAGTTAACAGTCAGGTCGTTGGAACGGGAGTGAATACCGATCACCTGGCCTTCGTACACTTCGGTCGCGTGACCGATGAACAGACGACCGCGGTCTTGCAGACCGAACAGGGCGTAAGTCAGGGCCTTACCGGTTGCGTTGGAGATCAGCACGCCGTTCTGACGCTCGCCGATGCTGCCACCCTTGTGCGGACCGTAATGGTCGAAGGTGTGGTACAGCAGACCGGTACCGGAGGTCATGGTCATGAACTCGGTCTGGAAGCCGATCAAGCCACGGCTCGGGATCATGAAGTCAAGACGGACACGACCCTTGCCATCCGGCGTCATGTTGGTCATTTCGCCTTTACGCAGACCCAGTTGCTCCATCACGGAACCCTGGTGCGCTTCTTCAACGTCCACAGTTACGGTTTCGAACGGTTCTTGCAGAACGCCGTCAACGGTACGCAGGATTACTTCCGGACGAGACACAGCCAGTTCGTAACCTTCGCGACGCATGTTTTCGATCAGGATGGAGAGGTGCAGTTCACCACGACCGGATACGCGGAATTTGTCCGGATCATCAGTCTCTTCCACGCGCAGGGCCACGTTGTGGACCAGCTCCTGGTTCAGACGCTCCAGAATGTTACGGGAGGTCACGAACTTGCCTTCTTTACCGGCGAACGGTGAGGTGTTGACCTGGAAGGTCATGTTCACGGTCGGCTCGTCAACGGAGAGCGGCGGCAGGGCTTCAACAGCACCGTTGTCACAGATGGTGTCGGAGATTTTCAGCTCGCCCAGACCGGTGATGGCGATGATGTCACCCGCTTGCGCGTCGGTAACTTCAGTACGGGACAGGCCCAAGTAACCCAGCACCTGGCCGACTTTACCGTTACGGGTTTTGCCGTCAGCACCAACGATGGTGACTTGCTGGTTGGTCTTGACGCGACCACGGGTGATACGGCCGATACCGATAACGCCGACGTAGGAGTTGTAGTCCAGCTGGGAAATCTGCATCTGGAAACCACCGTCGGCATCCGCCGCCGGGGCTTCTACGTTGTCAACGATAGCCTGGAACAGAGGCTCCATGTTCTCGGACTCGACGTCCTGATCCATGGTGGCCCAACCGTTCAGTGCAGAGGCGTAAACAACTTTGAAATCCAGCTGTTCGTCAGTCGCGCCCAGGTTGTCGAACAGGTCGAATACCTGATCCATTACCCAGTCAGGACGAGCACCCGGACGGTCGATCTTGTTGATGACCACGATCGGCTTCAGACCCTGAGCGAACGCTTTCTGGGTCACGAAACGGGTTTGCGGCATCGGGCCATCTACGGCGTCAACCAGCAGCAGCACGGAGTCAACCATGGACAGTACGCGCTCAACTTCACCACCGAAGTCGGCGTGACCCGGGGTATCAACGATGTTGATGCGGTAGTCGTTCCAGCGGATCGCAGTGTTCTTGGCGAGAATGGTGATGCCACGTTCCCGTTCCAGATCATTGGAGTCCATGATCCGTTCCTGACCTTCGCTGGTGCGATCCAGAGTACCGGATTGCTGCAGCAGCTTATCAACCAGAGTCGTTTTGCCGTGGTCAACGTGCGCAATAATCGCAATATTGCGTAAATTCTCTAACATTCTCGCCTCAAATCACCGGGTAAAATTGGGCGCTAATTGTACTCTCGCCTTTGTGATCTGCCTAGCAGAATTGCAGTACATTCGCGCACAACAACGGATCTGGATCATAGACCTCCCCGACAAACCCTGCTTAGATGGGCGGTGGCCGTATTTTGCGCACCATTACAGCGCACCAAAACGATCCACCACTGCACCAAATTGATGCAACACGAGTCGAGAACGCCTGATTTGGGGGTACCTCACCAGCGGGATTGCCCTGAAATCAAGCTGTCACAAACTTGGCACGATACTGGCTTATGTGAATGTGACGACGCATTCACCCAGAGAGTTTTAACACCGGAGGTTACTTAGCATGTCAGCCCAGAACGTATTGGCCCTGATCCAGGAACACGAAGTCAAGTTTGTTGATCTGCGCTTTACCGACACCAAGGGTAAAGAGCAGCATGTATCCATCCCTGCTCACCAGGTTGATGAAGATTTCTTCGAAGACGGCAAGATGTTCGATGGTTCCTCCATCGGCGGCTGGAAAGGCATCAACGAATCCGACATGGTGCTGATGCCGGATGCAGCCTCCGCCAAGCTGGACCCGTTCACCGAAGAGACCACGCTGAACATCGTTTGTGACGTGCTGGAGCCTGCCACCATGCAGGGCTACGACCGCGATCCGCGCTCCATTGCCAAGCGTGCAGAAGATTTCCTGAAGTCCAGCGGCATCGCTGACACCGTGCTGTTCGGGCCGGAGCCGGAATTCTTCATGTTCGACAACATCACTTTCTCCAACACCATGGGCCACAGCTTCGTGAAAATCGAATCTGAAGAAGCCGCATGGAACTCCGGCACTGCCTATGAGCATGGCAACAAGGGTCACCGTCCGTTCGTGAAAGGCGGTTACTTCCCGGTTGCGCCGGTCGACTCCTCCCAGGATATCCGCGCCGCCATGTGTCTGGTACTGGAAGAGATGGGCCAGGTTGTTGAAGCTCACCACCACGAAGTGGCCACTGCCGGTCAGAACGAGATCGCCACCCGCTTTAACACTCTTACGCTGAAAGCGGATGAAGTGCAGGTGCTGAAGTACGTGATCCACAACGTGGCCCACGCCTACAACAAGACCGTTACCTTCATGCCGAAACCCATGTTCGGTGACAACGGCTCCGGCATGCACTGCCACCAGTCTCTGGCCAAGAACGGCGTCAACCTGTTCGCTGGCGACCTGTACGGCGGCCTGTCCGAGATGGCTCTGCACTACATCGGCGGTATCATCAAGCACGCCAAGGCCATCAACGCCTTCGCCAACCCGACCACCAACTCCTACAAGCGTCTGGTTCCGGGTTATGAAGCACCGGTCATGCTGGCCTACTCTGCCCGCAACCGCTCTGCCTCCATCCGTATTCCGGTGGTACCGAGCCCGAAAGCCCGTCGTATCGAAGTGCGCTTCCCGGATCCGGCTGCCAACCCGTACCTGGCCTTTGCAGCCCAGCTGATGGCCGGTCTGGACGGTATCATCAACAAGATTCATCCGGGCGATGCCATGGACAAGAACTTGTATGACCTGCCGCCGGAAGAAGCCGCAGAAGTGCCGACCGTTGCCGGTTCTCTGGACGAAGCACTGTCCGCTCTGGATGCAGACCGCGAGTTCCTGACCCGTGGTGGCGTGTTCAGCGATGACTTCATCAACTCCTACCTGGAACTGAAACAGCAGGATGTTGACCGTGTGCGCATGACCCCGCACCCGCTGGAGTTCGAACTTTACTACTCCGTCTAAGCCAGAACAGGCTGCCCATTTAAATCCGGCCAGCTTGCTTAATCGTGACAAAACCCGCCATCTGGCGGGTTTTTTCTCTGATAGGATTAAGAAAATGACCGTCAAGGAGAGATGGATGAACAACAAGCATGTTTTAGGGGTGCTCGCCCTGCTGTTACTGACCTCGTTCGGGGCGGATGCGGCCAAGGTCTACTCCTGGGTCGATGGCAATGGCATCACTCACTACACGGATGCACCACCGCCAAACAAGAGTGCCAAAGAGGTCGATCTGCGGGTCGCCCCGCTGCTGGGCAGCAGCACGCCCAGATCGGTGCAGGTGGACAACTTCAACAGCCTGACCGGCGCCGATGCCAAGAAGGAAAAAGAAGCAGCCAAGCTGGCCATCGAACTGCTCTCGCCGGAACAGGGCAGCACGCTGCGCGACAACACCGGCAACATCGTCTTTCAGGG
The DNA here is from genome assembly GCF_001921245.1 of Aeromonas sp. YN13HZO-058. NCBI lineage: Bacteria > Pseudomonadati > Pseudomonadota > Gammaproteobacteria > Aeromonadales > Aeromonadaceae > Aeromonas > Aeromonas sp. YN13HZO-058. Next base: position 50,551 of record NZ_MQSY01000009.1, read on the forward strand.
CAATATCAGTCCGAAACCACCGACCCAGTATGATGTGCGCCTGATCCTGGATGGCCAGGCCGCCCCCATCGTCAACAACAGCCTGTCGATCCGCGTCGAGAACGTCGATCGCGGCGCCCACGAGGCGCAGCTCGAGCTGCTCGCCAAAGACGGTACGATCCTTGCTAAATCCAGTGCAGTCACCTTTTACCTGCATAGAGCGAGCGTGACGCCGGCTCCCAAACCCACCCCCAAAGCCGACTAGGGGTGATATAGCGCACCGATGCGGGTAAACTCTATGCACCATATCGGTGCATAACAGGTGTGTAGCACCGTTTTAGGGAGAAACCTGTGCCAACCCGCTCGGACAACGCCAAAACACTCTTGGATAATTTGCTGACCGCCGTGATCCTGATGGATGAGCGGCTCTGCATCCAGTTCGTCAACCCGGCGGCTGAACAGCTGCTCTCCCTCAGTGAACGACGGCTGATCGGCATTGAACTTCCCCATCTGCTGGAACATATCTCCCTCGATTTGCAGCGGCTCAAGCAGTGCCTCGTGTCAGGGCAAGGCTTTACCGACAGCGAAGTGACTCTGGTGGTAGAGGGAGAACCGCGACTGGTGGAGCTGAGCGCCACCCCGATGGCCGACCACGAACAGCGTCTGCTGGTGGTGGAGCTGCGCAAGATCGACCAGCAGAAGAAAATCAGTCAGGAGCAGCAGCAACATGCCCAGCAGCTGGCGGCCAAGGAGCTGGTGCGCGGGCTGGCCCACGAAATCAAGAATCCCCTCGGCGGCCTGCGCGGCGCGGCCCAGCTGCTGCAAAAAGAGCTGCCGGACCCGGCCCTGCGCGAATATACCGGCATCATCATCGAACAGGCCGATCGGCTGCGGGTACTGGTCGATCGGCTGCTCGGCCCCCAGCGCCCCGGCCGTCACCAGATGCACAATGTCCATTCGGTGCTGGAGCAGGTACGCCGACTGGTGGAGCTCGAACTCCCTCCCTCTGTTCGCATCGAACGGGATTACGATCCCAGCATCCCCGAATTCGAGATGGAGCCGGATCAGCTGCAGCAGGCGTTTCTCAACATAGTGCGCAATGCCGCCGAAGCACTGGGCGACCAGACCGGGCTTATCCGCATCAAGACCCGCACCGCGTTCCAGATCACCATCCACGGCCAGCGTTACCGGCTGGCAGCGGAGATCAAGATCATCGACAACGGCCCCGGCATTCCCGATGCAATTCGCGACACTCTGTTCTACCCGATGATCACCGGCAAGGAGGGGGGAACCGGGCTCGGCCTCTCCATCGCCCAGAACCTGATCGACCAGCACAAGGGACGGATTGACTGCATCAGCTGGCCAGGTCACACCGAATTCACCATTTTTCTACCGCTTCGCAAGTAAGGGAACCCCATGACCGCCAAAGTGTGGATCGTCGATGACGACAGTTCTATCCGCTGGGTGCTGGAGCGCACTCTCGGCAGCGAAGGCTTCAACTGCGAGAGCTTTGCCGATGGCGAAGCGCTGCTGCACGCCCTTGAGCTGCGCTCGCCCGATGTGATCCTCTCCGATATCCGGATGCCCGGCATCGACGGTCTGAGCCTGCTGGAACAGATCCACCGCCGTCAGGCCGATCTGCCCATCATCATCATGACCGCCCACTCGGATCTCGACAGCGCGGTCAACGCCTACCAACGCGGCGCCTTCGAGTACCTGCCCAAACCATTCGACATCGACGAAGCTGTGACCCTGGTACGCCGCGCCGAGAATCACCTCAAGGAGCAGCGCACCAAGCGCAAGTCTCGCCAGCAAGAAGCCACCGCCACTCCGGAGATCATCGGTGAGGCGCCGGCAATGCAGGAGGTGTTCCGCGCCATCGGTCGCCTGTCGCGTTCCAGCATCTCGGTGCTGATCAACGGTCAGAGCGGTACCGGTAAGGAGCTGGTCGCCCACGCGCTGCACAAGCACAGCCCGCGCGCCCACAAGAACTTCATCGCCCTCAACATGGCGGCTATCCCCAAAGATCTCATCGAATCCGAGCTGTTCGGTCACGAGAAGGGGGCCTTTACCGGCGCCAACAACATCCGCCACGGCCGCTTCGAGCAGGCCGACGGCGGTACCCTGTTTCTCGACGAGATCGGCGACATGCCGCTGGATGTGCAGACCCGGCTGCTGCGGGTGCTGGCCGATGGCCAGTTCTACCGGGTCGGTGGCCATCAGCCGGTGCAGGTGGATGTGCGGATCATCGCCGCCACCCACCAGAATCTGGAGAAACGGGTCGCCGATGGCGAGTTTCGCGAGGATCTGTTCCACCGCCTCAACGTCATCCGCATCCACATCCCCGCCCTCAAGGAGCGCCGTGAGGATATCCCCCAGCTGGCCCGCCACTTCCTGCTGCGCGCCGCCAAGGAGTTGAACGTGGAGGCCAAAAGCCTGCACCCGGATACCCAGGCCTATATCAGCCGTTTGCCCTGGCCGGGCAACGTGCGCCAGCTGGAGAACGTCTGCCGCTGGCTCACCGTGATGGCTTCGGGGCAAGAGGTGCTGGTCGGCGACCTGCCTGCCGAGCTGCTCACCCCCATCACCAACAGTGCCGAACCCGGTCAACCGGCGATGCCCGGTTGCTGGCAGCAGCAGTTGCAGGAGTGGGTGGCCAGCAAGTTGGCGCTGGGCGAGATCGATATCCTGGCCGATGCCATGCCCCAGTTCGAGCGGATCATGCTGGAAACCGCGCTGGAACACACCCACGGCCACAAACAGGAGGCAGCGCGCCTGCTTGGCTGGGGCCGCAACACCCTGACCCGCAAGCTGAAGGAACTCGATCTCTCCTGAGTCCCCGGGAAAAACGATTCCCATCACGCCCTGACAAATCACTGCCCGCAAGCACCCCGTTTAACCGTAAACGGGGTATCTTTTTTGAAAGCCCCGCCTAGAATGGCAGGCTTTCAAACCTGACTCGACGAGGGCGCCAACCATGATTGACAGATCTCTCCCCCTGACCGACCTGCACCGCCATCTGGACGGCAACATCCGCCCGCAAACCATCCTCGAGCTGGGTCGCCAACACAATATCGTGCTGCCCGCCTTCGAGCTGGAGGCACTGCGCCCCCACGTCCAGATCGTCGAGAACGAGCCGAGTCTGGTCGCCTTCCTGAAGAAGCTGGATTGGGGGGTGGCCGTGCTGGCCGACTATGACGCCTGCCGCAGGGTCGCCTACGAAAACGTGGAAGATCTGCTGCGCGCCGGTATCGACTATGCCGAGCTGCGTTTCAGCCCTGCCTATATGGCGATGGCCCATAAGCTGCACCCGCAGGGCGTGGTGGAAGCCATCATCGACGGCGTGGCCGCTGGCAGCCGCGACTTCGGCATCAAGACCAACCTGATCGGCATCATGAGCCGCACCTTCGGCACCGAGCAGTGCAATCAGGAGCTGGCCGCCTGTCTGGCCCACCGCGACAAGCTGGTGGCCATCGATCTGGCCGGTGACGAGCTGGGCTTCCCGGGCACCCTCTTTACCGATCACTTCCGCAAGGTGCGCGATGCGGGCCTGCGCGTCACAGTGCACGCCGGTGAAGCCGCCGGCCCCGAGAGCATGTGGCAGGCCATTCGCGAGCTGGGTGCCGAACGTATTGGCCACGGCGTCAAAGCGATTCAGGATCCGGCCCTGATGGCCTATCTGGCCGAACACCGCATCGGCATCGAGTCCTGTCTCACCTCCAACGTCCAGACCACCACGGTAGCGAGCCTGACCGAACACCCGATCCGCCAGTTCCTGGCTGCCGGTGTGCTGGCCTGCCTCAACACCGACGATCCGGCTGTGGAAGGGATCGACCTGCCCCACGAATATGAGGTGGCCGCTCCGGCCGCTGGCATGACGGCGAGCGAGATCCGCACTGCCCAGCAGAACGGCCTGATCCTGGCCTTCCTGAGCGATAGCGAGAAAGCCGAGCTGAGCGCCCGCGCCGCCAGCCGCTGATCCACACCGGCACTGCAAATAACAACGGCCCACTTCGGTGGGCCGTTTGCTTTGCAGACTTCTGATGATGGGTAAGCACTGGGCCAGCAGGCAGATAGCAGAAGGCCCAAACCATGTTTGGGCCTTTTGCTGATGGCGGTGCAGGGGAAACTACTCCCGCTCCTTGTCGCGCTCCAGCGCGCGCTCCACCAGCGGCTCGGGCAGACTCTTGGTCACCTCCACCCCCAGCTCGCGGAAACGCTCGACCTGCGCAATCAGGTTGCCACGGCCGTTGACCAGTCGCCCCATCGCCTTGTCGTAACTCTCCTGCGCCTTGTGCAGGCTGCCCCCCATCTGCTGCATCTCCTCGACAAACAGCCGCAGCTTTTCGTAGAGACGACCGGCCCGCTCGGCAATCTGGCGGGCATTCTGGTTCTGCCGCTCGTAGCGCCACAGGTTCTCGATGGTGCGCAGCGCCACCATCAGGTTGGTGGGGCTGACCAGCAGGATGTTGTTGTCGAGACCGTAACGCACCAGCGAGGGATCGGCTTCCATCGCGGTGAGGAAGGCGGGCTCCACCGCTACAAACATCAGCACATAGTCGAGAGTGCGCACCCCGGGCAACTGCTGGTAATCCTTGCGGCCCAGCTCGCGGATATGGTTGCGCACCGAGGCGACGTGCTCCTTGAGTGCCACCGCCTTCTCCAGCTCGTCATCGGCGTTGTACCAGCGCTCGTAGGCGGTCAGCGACACCTTGGCGTCGATGATGATGTCTTTCTCTTGTGGCAGATGGACGATCACATCGGGCTGGTAGCGCTTGCCCTTCTCCACCTCGATATTGACCTGGGTGTGGTACTCGTGACCCTCGCGCAGGCCGCATTCGCTGAGGATCCGCGCCAACACCACCTCACCCCAGTTGCCCTGCTGCTTGCTGTCACCCTTGAGGGCGCGGGTCAGTGCCGCCGCCTCTTCGGTCATGCGGGCATTGAGCTCGGCGAGGCGCTCCAGCTCGAACTTGAGGCTGTGGCGTTGGGCCGTCTCCTGGGCGTGAGTCTCACCCACCTGACGGCGAAAGCCCTCGAGCTGCTCTTTGAGCGGGGTGAGCAACAGATCGAGGCTGTTCTGGTTCAATTCGCGGAAGTTGCCGGAGTTTTGCTCGAAGATCCGGTTGGCAAGGTTCTCGAACTGCTGGCTGAGGCGCTGCTCCGCCTCCTGTTGCAGTTGCAGCTTCTCGGCGGCGGCCAACCGTTCGCTGCGCAGGGTCGCTTCCGCATCCTTGAGGCGGGCAGTGAGCTTGATGAGCAGGGTCTGCTGCTGATCCAGCTTCTGCTGGCCCTGCATCCGCTCATCCTGCAACTCGTCGAAGCGATCCTGCAGCGCCTGATAACGCTCCTGCGCCAGCATCAGCTCCTGAGCCTGCGCCGTGGCGGCTCGCCGCCCGATCAGCCAGCCCAGTCCGAGGGCCAGCACGGCGGCGGGCAGCAAGATTCCCCAGAGCCCGGGGTCGATCATTTGCGGCTCCGCTGACGCAGGAACAGTTCGAGATAGCGGTTAACCAGAATCCAGATCACCACGTAGATGAGGTAGGCGGCCAGCACCACCCACTTGTGGGTGTTGACGCCGGTATCGAGCTCGGTGAACTCGATATCCTTGATGCGGCAGTAGGCCCACATCAGCAGGGGAAAGACATAGAGCAGGGACGCACGCCAGAGAAATAGCCACATATGTTTTCATTCAACCACGTAAAAAGACCCGCCTAGCTTACACAAGGGCAACTGCGCTTGCGATCCTGACGGCCGCTATTCTCTGGCCTGCTTCCCTAAACTTCGATAAAATTAACCCCTAATAGGTATCAGGGGCGAGCATGACTCACTATTTCCTCCGTTGGCTGACACAAGGTTGGCAAGCTTCCCGCAAGCCCGCCGTGGTTTGCCATGAAGCGCGCCCGCCGTGGGCCATCGAGGAGTCCCAGTACCTCTCCCTCTGCACCCGCTGTGGCGAGTGCTTCAAGGCCTGCCCGCGCGGTCTGCTCAAACCGGCCACCCAGGAGGAGTACGAGGGGAGCCCCATCGCCGGTACGCCGGTGCTCGATCTTGCCTGCGGCCAGTGCAGCTACTGCGGCAGCTGCGCCAGAGCCTGTCCCACCGGCGCCCTCGATCTGCAACTGGGTCGACAGGTGCAGACCCGGGTCCAGATTGAAGAGAGCTGTCAGGCACGGCAGGGCTTCTACTGCCTGCTCTGTGAAGATGCCTGCCCCCAACAGGCGATCAAGGCCACCGCCGACGGCATCAACGTCAATATGGATGCCTGCAATGGCTGCGGTGCCTGCGGCCTCGCCTGCCTGCACGGCGCCATCACCCTGATCCGCCAGCCAGGCAGTCGTTAAAAACCATCTGCGTACAAAAGCAAAAGGGGCCATCAGGCCCCTTTCACATCTTGTTCGTTATCCCGCGCCCCGTCAGGCCATGGTCACAATCGTCTCTTGCTCGATACCCAGCAGGTGGCAGAGACGGTTGGGATCGCGCACCGCATCGGCCAGGGTGTACTCGCCCAGCACTTCGAGAAAGGCGTTCATGGCGCGACGCAGAATGCCCTGAATACGGCAGCCGCCGGAGAGACGGCAGTTCTCCCGCTTGCAATCGACCGGACAGAGCACATGCTCCATGTCCATCACCACATCCCGCAAATTGATGGAGACCGCCGAGCGACCGAGGCGGATGCCACCGTGCTTGCCGCGTACCGTCTCGATGTACCCCTTGATGCCAAGCTGGTGCACAATTTTGACCACGTGGTTGCGAGAGATGCCGAAGGTATCGGCCACTTCGGTAATGGTCGACAGACGATCCCCCGGCTGAACCGCCAGGAAGGTCAGGGTACGCAGGGCGTAGTCGGTAAATCGTGTCAGTTGCATGGTCGCACTTGCCTCTTACTACAAGCCAGGAATCAGGACGACAACGTTGAGCTAAGAGGCAGGAGACAACCGGTTTGCCTCTGTTTGCCCATTGGTGCGCCAGAGGGGGGCCTGTCTCTTAATCTGAGTTGCGGAGTGACAGGTTAAGAGCAGCACAACCGGGTGTCGATGAAGATGCACATAAATCGACACTTTCTTTGATTGATCGCAAACTTGCCGGGTTAGCCCGGCGTTTACCCGCTTTATGGCGGGTAAATCTCCCGAATAGTCCCCCTCACCAAGCCCCTTCGACCAGCCGCCATATGGCCCGCGAACCGCCCCTGAATCGACCGGCAGAGTGATGGTTCAGTGGGGCTGTTTCAGCCAGTTTTTCAGCGCAACCGAGGGGATGGAGCTCTCGGAGGCGACGGCAAACGCGCCCCAGTCCACCGCGCACTGTAACGCATCCTTGATGGCCATGCCGCACGCCAGACCGTGGATCAATCCACCAGCGAAAGCATCCCCCGCCCCCGTGGTATCGACCACCGAGACCGGCCGGGCGGCGACCCTAATCTGCTCCTCGCCATGGATGGCCACGGCGCCCGCCTTGCCTTCGGTCAACACCAGCCATTCGAGCTGCTCCCCCGCCAGCTGGCGGGCATGTTGCCAAGGGTCGCTCACCTCGCCGAGGTCGGAGCGGGAGGCCACCAGCACGTGGCAGGGGCGGCGCGCTTGGCCGCCCTTGGGATACTGGGCCACCACGAAACTCTTGCCGAGCATCTGGCGCATGTAGCTGATGATGGCGGTGCCGGGATAGTTCACGTAGAGGCAATCGATCCCCTCCAGCGGCAGATCGCCGGGCAGATCGGGACGCCGCGGGCGGCGCAGTATGGTGCGCTCACCGGTGGAGTCCACCAGAATAAGCAGCTCGCCGGTCTCGCCACCAAAGCGTTCCACATGGCTGCAATCCAGCCCGTAACCTGCCGCCTGCTCCAGCAGCCAGTCGCCGGTCTCATCCAGCCCGATGCGGGAAGCGATGGTCACCTCGTGGCCCGCCCATACCAGCCCGATGCCGGTGTTGGCTGCGCCGCCTCCCAGCCTGCGCCCCTGATCCACATATTGCAGCCGGGCCCCCGCCACCAGCGGTTCGGAGAGGGAAAGCACATGATCACAGTTGAGATTGGCAAGCAGCAGAATGCGGGACATAGAGACCTCGAACGATGGAGATAGCCCAAAAGAGACAGGCTGAACCCCGAGTAGAGCCCAGCCTGACAGAAGAGACAACCGGCAGCGATCGGGAATCCGATCGGGATCAATAGATGGGCAGCTCCACCCCGGCCAGCAGCTCGTCGATACGCGCCTGACTCGGCTGCTGCATCACGCTCTGGATCACCTCCTTGGTGAGGTGGGGCGAGAAGGAGCTGATGAAGTCATACATGTAGTTCTGCAGCAGGATGCTCTTGCTGAAACAGATCTGCGCCGGGCAGGGCTTGAACAGGTGCTCAAGATTGATGGAGACCAGCCCGGGGGCATCGGTATCGTTGGCCACCAGCGAGGAGATAATGCCGATGCCAAAGCCCAGCTCCACGTAGCGCTTGATCACCCCGGCATCCATCACCGTCATGTAGTAACTCGGAGTGAGACCAGCCGCTTGAAACACCTCGTCCTGCACCTGACGGCCAGTGGCGCCACTCTCGTAGCTGAGGATCGGGTAGTGGCAGAGCTGCTCCAGCGTCGGCTTCTTCACCTTGGCCAACGGGTGATCCTGCGGCACCACCAGCGAGAGGGTCCAGAGGTAGGCGGGCAGCGCAATCAGCTCCTTGTCGAAGCCAATTTCGTGGGCAACGATGGAGAAATCGGAGTAACCCTTGCTGATCTGCTCCTTGCTCGCCGACATCACCGGATGGAGGTGGAACGAGATCTTGGGGTACTTCTTGGTGAAGTAGGTGACCGACTTGGGCAGCAGGTAGCGGGCGATGGTATGAGTGGTGTGAATATTGAGGGTGCCCACGGTCGGGTCCAGATACTCGCGGGAGATCGCCTTGATCTTGCTCTCGATATTGAGCATTGCCTCGGCACACTTGATGATCTCTTCCCCCACCGGCGTGATGCGGTGCAGGTGCTTGCCACGGCGCTCGAAGATCCGCACCCCCAGCTCGCTCTCCAGCAGGCCAATCTGTTTGCTGACCCCCGGCTGACTGGTGAAAAGCGCATCGGAAGCCACGGACACATTGAGGTTGTGGTCTCGGATCGCGATCAAATACTTCAATTGCTGTAGTTTCAAGGCGTCACACTCTCACACTGGTTTGGCTCAGACAGGTTTGGCTCAGGCCGGGACGGCAATCAAGCCAGACAAACAGGCCGCCACATGGGCGGCCAGTGTACCATCCGATCCCGACATCTCAGCGCTTGATCCTTCATTTTGCTACAAAATCTAGCATCCGAAGGGGGGGCTGACAAACCGGGCTCAGGCCGCGCCAGCCCGCAGCGGCAGGATCCCCAGAAACTGCAGCAACCACTGCATCATGGTCGCCGAATCCACCTCCCCCTCCAGCGAGGAGAGGCTGCTCTGGTAGCGCTCGTCGGGCAACAGGCCACGGCGCCGCTCGATCAGCGCCCGGTTGTACTCCACCGAGAACTCCGGATGCCCCTGAATGGCGACGATGTGATCCCCCTGCAAAAACATGAAGTTGGGGCAAAAATCATTGCCCGCCAGCCGGGTCGCCCCCGGTGGCAGCAAGGCCACCTGATCCTGATGGCTGGCCAGAATGCGGATCTGATCCCGCGCCGGCGCCATCCAGGGCGCATCCGCCAGCATAGGGTGAACCGCCACCCCCAGCCCCCACCCCTTGGTGGACTTCACCACCTCTCCACCAAGTGCCTGGGCGATCACCTGATGACCGAAGCAGACACCGGCCAGCTTGACGTCGGCATCGTGCGCCTGGCGGATCCACGCCCGCAACGCCTGAATCCAGGGGATATCGCTGTAAGCATCGTGGCGCGAGCCGGTGATAAGCCAGGCATCGCACTCGTGCAGATCATCCGGCAACTCCCCATCAAGAGCCGACCAGACCCGAAATTCCAGTTCGGGGGCCAGGGCCGCGAAGCCCCTGATAAACATCTCGGAGTAAACGGGGCCAAAACGATCCGCCAGATCGGGATCGAGCCGGTCACAATCGAGAATTCCCAATCGCATCTGTTGTTCCTTTACAGAGTTCGCCCCCGCCAATCAACGACCGGCAGGGGCAAGAGGTTAGGCCATGAACACGCGCCAGCGCGTCACTTCATGGTCGGCATGGAGAACTCGGCACCACTGCGCAGGCTCTGGGGCCAGCGCGCCGTGACCGTCTTCATCCGGGTATAGAAGCGAACCCCGTCCGGCCCGTGCATATTGAGCGGCCCGAAGATGGAGCGCTTCCAGCCGCCAAAGCTGTGAAACGCCATCGGCACCGGAATGGGAACGTTCACCCCTACCATACCGACCTGCACCCGCGCCGTGAAGTCCCGTGCGGTGTCGCCGTCACAGGTAAAGATGGCGGTGCCGTTGCCGTACTCGTGTTCGTTGATGAGCCGCAGCGCCGTCTCGTAGTCGGGCGCCCGCACGATGGAGAGCACAGGGCCGAAGATCTCCTCGCGGTAGATGCGCATCTCGGGCGTCACCTCGTCAAACAGGCAACCACCGATAAAGTACCCCTCCTCGTGACTCAGCGTACGACCATCGACCCGCAACGCGGCCCCTTCGGCCACCCCCTGATCCACGTAACCGCGCACCTTGGCAAGATGCTCCCGGCTGATCAGCGGCCCCATCTCGTTCTCCGGGCTCTGGCTCAACCCCGGGCCCACCCGCAGTTTTTCCACCAGCGGTGTCAGCTTGGCCACCAGTGCATCGGCGGTCTCGTCACCCACCACCACCGCCACCGAAATGGCCATGCAACGCTCGCCCGCCGCCCCATAAGCGGCCCCCATCAGGGCAGATACCGCCTGATCGAGATCCGCATCCGGCATCACCACCATGTGGTTCTTGGCGCCGCCCAGCGCCTGCACCCGCTTGCCATGGGCAGAGGCGGTGGCATAGATGTACTGGGCGATGGGGGTGGAACCGACAAACGACACGGCACCGACTCGCGGATCGGTCAGCAGCACGTCCACCACCTCCTTGTCACCGTTCACCACGTTGAGCACGCCATCCGGCAGACCGGCCTCCTTGAGCAGCTCGGCCATCCGCAGCGAGAGAGAGGGGTCCTTCTCGGAGGGTTTGAGGATAAAGGTATTGCCGCAGGCGATGGCGACCGGGAACATCCAGAGCGGCACCATGGCCGGGAAGTTGAACGGGGTGATACCGGCGCAGACCCCCACCGGCTGCATCATGGAGTAGCTGTCTACCCCGCGGCCGACGTTGAGGGAGTGCTCCCCCTTGAGCAGATGGGGAATGCCGCAGGCAAACTCCACCACCTCCAGCCCGCGGGTCAACTCACCCAGCGCATCGGAGAAGACCTTGCCGTGTTCGCGACTGATCAGCTGGGCCAGCTCGTCCCTGTGCTCCTCCATCAACTCCTTGAAGCGGAAAAAGACCCGGGCCCGCACCAGCGGCGGGGTTTGTGACCAGTCGGCAAAGGCGCGCTCGGCAATGGCGATCGCCTCCTGACACTCGGCGGCGCTGGAAAGCCCGACGCTCCCCTGCTGCTTGCCGCAGGCGGGATTGAAGATGGCCCCCTGCCGCTCGCTGCGACTCTCCTGCAGCTGGCCGTTGATGAAGTTGCTGACCCTGTATGTCATGTATCCTCCGTGATCACTGATGTGGTAATTGCGCTGAGTAAGACAACGCAAGGCCCCGCCAGTGCGGGGCCATCCAATGGGTTAGGGTTGTGCCTGCAGGGCATCCTGCAGCAGGGTGAAGAGATCGTCGATCTGGCTGCGCTCGATGATGAGGGGTGGCGACAGGGCGATGATGTCGCCGGTCACCCGGATCAGCACCCCCTTCTCGAAGCAGCGAACAAACACTTCATAAGCGCGCTTGCCCGGCGCATCCGGCATGGATTCCAGTTCGATACCCGCCACCAGTCCGTAGTTGCGCACATCCTTCACATGCTTGCAGCCCTTCAGCGAATGGGCCGCCTCCTCCCAGTAGCCCGCCAGATCGGCGGCGCGGCTGAGCAGGTTCTCGTTGCGATAGATCTCGAGGGTCGCGAGCCCGGCGGCTGCAGCCACCGGATGGCCGGAGTAGGTGTAGCCGTGGAACAGCTCGATGGCCCCCTTGCCTGCCGCCATCATGTCGTCATAGATGTGCTTCTGCACCAGCACAGCCCCCATGGGGATGGCGCCGTTGGTGAGCCCCTTGGCGCAGGTGATCATGTCGGGGATGACATCGAACTCCTGTGCGGCAAAGGGGGAGCCGAGGCGACCGAAACCGGTGATCACCTCGTCAAAAATCAGCAGGATGCCGTGTTTGGTACAGATCTCCCGCAACCGCTTGAGGTAGCCTTTAGGGGGCATCAGCACGCCGGTGCTGCCAGCGATGGGCTCGACGATCACCGCCGCGATATTGCTGGCATCGTGCAGGAAGACGATCTTCTCCAGCTCGTCGGCCAGCGCCACATCCTCCTCGGGCAGCCCCTTGGTGAAGGCATTCTTGGCGATGTTGAGGGTATGGGGCAGATGATCAACGCCAGTCAGCAGGGAACCAAACCACTTGCGGTTGCCGGGAATGCCCCCCACCGAGATACCGCCAAAGCCGACCCCATGATAGCCACGCTCGCGGCCAATCAGTCGGGTACGGGTGCCCTGACCGCGAGCCCGTTGCCAGGCCAACGCGATTTTCAGCGCGGTATCGACCGACTCTGAGCCGGAGTTGGTATAGAAGACGTGGCCAAACCCCTTGGGGGCAATCTCCACCAGCTTGTTGGCCAGCTCGAACGGCAGGGGGTGGCCCATCTGGAATGTAGGGGCGAAATCGAGGTGGGAAATCTGCTGGGAGACCGCCTCGGCAATCTCGCGCCGACCATGGCCCGCGTTGCAACACCAGAGTCCGGCTGTGCCATCCAGTATCTTGCGGCCATCCTCTGAGTGATAATACATCCCCTCTGCCGACTTCAGGATCCGTGGCGCCGCCTTGAACTGCTGGTTGGCGGTGAACGGCATCCAGAACGCAGACATGTCGGAGGGCGTATTGATGTCGCTGATCGGTTTCATGGTCACCTCATCCTTAAGGTGTTTAGCAACTGTCGGCTAATGCCTATTAAATTAAACACCTGAATCCATAAAAAAGGGCTCGATATTGCCCTGTCTGGTGCCACCCCTAGCTAGATGCATCAGCAGGGTGGTATAAGATATTTAACACAATTTTAATAATAGTAAACAGTCAAGGAGTGTCTATAGATGGATATCGGTCACCGCCTCAAGGCGGTTCGCACCAAGGCAGCCCTCTCCCAGCGCGAGCTGGCCAAGCGCTCCGGTGTGACCAACGGATTTATCTCCCAGATCGAGAAAAATCAGGTGAGCCCCTCTGTCGCCTCCCTGCGCAAGGTGCTGGAAGGCATCCCCATGTCGCTGGCCAGCTTCTTCACCGAAGAGACCGAAATGGGCACCGAAGTGATCTTCCGCGCCGCGGATATGCCGGATCTCGGCACTCATCCCATCAGCTATCGGCTGGTCGGGCACAGCCGTGCCAACCGCGCCATCGGCATGTTGCAGGAGGTGCTGCCACCGGGCGCCGACACCGGTGACGACATGCTGAGCCACGAGGGTGAAGAATGCGGTATCGTCATCAAGGGCGAAGTTGAAGTGACCGTGGGCGAGCAGCTCTACCTGCTGGGCGCCGGGGATGGCTACTACTTTGACAGCCGCACCCCCCACCGTTTTCGCAATAGCGGCGAGCAGGAGTGCGTGCTGATTTCGGCCAACACCCCCGCCAGTTTCTGACATTCAGACGCGCGTCGGCCAGGGGCCAATGTTTAATGAATTGTTACAAGATGGATTTACAAGCGGCAGGATGTTTAGCATATTGATACGCGGAAACTGACTTTTGCCGGTTCAAGGAGTGAACATGAGTGACCTGACCCTGGCCCAGTGGCAACACAAGGCCTCCCATCTGACCCTGCCCTCGCAAGCCTTTATCAACGGCAGTTATCGGGATGCCGTCAATGGCGCCACCTTCGATTGCATCAACCCGGCCAACGGCAAGCTGCTGACCAAGGTGGCGGCCTGCGATGCCGCCGATGCCGAACTGGCGGTGCAGGCCGCCCGTGCCGCTTTCGAGGACAAACGCTGGTGCGGGCTGGCCCCGAAACAGCGCAAGCAGATCATGCAGCGTTTCGCCGAGCTGATGCGCCTGAACAAGGTAGAGCTGGCGCTGCTGGAGTCGCTGGATATGGGCAAACCCATCGGCGATGCCATGGGCTATGATGCCCCCGCCGCCGCCAACTGCATCGCCTGGAACGCCGAAGCGATCGACAAGATTTACGATCAGGTCGCCCCGGTGGAGGAGTCCGCTCTGGCGCTGGTGACCCGCGAAGCGCTCGGGGTGGTTGCCGCCATCGTGCCCTGGAACTTCCCGCTGGTGATGGCCTGCTGGAAGCTGGGCCCGGCGCTCGCTACCGGCAACTCGGTCATTCTCAAGCCTTCCGAAAAATCCCCGCTGACCGCCCTGCGCATCGCGGGTCTGGCCAAGGAGGCGGGCATTCCGGACGGTGTGTTCAACGTGCTGCCGGGCTTTGGCCACACCGTGGGCGAGGCGCTGGCCATGCATATGGATGTGGACTGCATCACCTTCACCGGCTCAACCAAGATCGGCAAGCATCTGGTGCAGTGCTCCGGCAAGTCCAACCTCAAGCGCGCCTTTATGGAGTGCGGCGGCAAGAGCCCCAACATCATACTGGCGGATGCGCCGGATCTGGACGCCGCGGCCAAGAGCGCCGCTGGCGCCATCTTCTACAACCAGGGCGAGGTGTGCACCGCCGCCTCTCGCCTGCTGGTGCAAAACAGCATCAAACCGCAATTTATGGAGCGGCTGCTGGCCCATGCCCGCGAGTGGATCTCGGCCAACCCGCTCGACCCTGCCACCCGCATCGGCGCCATGGTGGATCACATCCAGATGGAGCAGGTGCTGCGCTATATCGAGATTGGCAAGCAGGAGGGAGCCAAGCTGCTGCTAGGGGGCAACCGCACCAATATGGAGAGTGGCGGCTTCTATATCGAGCCCACCATCTTTGACGACGTGACCCCCGAGATGCGCATCTTCCGCGAAGAGATCTTCGGCCCTGTGCTGGCGGTGACCGGCTTCGATACGCTGGAAGAGGCCATTGCCCTTGGCAACGACAGCGACTACGGGCTGGCGGCGGCAATCTGGACGGCGGATCTCAACAAGGCGGTGAAGGGTTCCCGCGCCCTGCGCGCCGGTACCGTGTTCGTCAACAACTGGGATGGTGGCGACATGACCATGCCGTTTGGCGGATTCAAGCAGTCCGGCAATGGCCGCGACAAGTCACTGCACGCGCTGGAGAAGTACACCGAGCTGAAAAGCACCTGGATCCAGCTGGAGTAACGCCATAAAGCAGCACTACCGGATCAAAAAGGGGGAGAAATCCCCCTTTTGCATTTTTGGCCTTCCATCACCGGCCCCAATCCTTATAATGACAAAAAAGCCAACATGTTAAATATAAAGACAAAAATGCTATTTTTTCTGGGAAGCGTACTTTTTCTGGTGATCGGTTTGCCCCTGCTGTTCTTCGTGCTGGGGCACGGCGAGGCCTACGTGACCTGGGGCCCCTGGATCTCCGCCATCGCCCTGATGTTGTGGCTGTTGATGGATGTCGACAAGATCCGCCGCGGTAAAGGCTGACCGGCCAGCCACTCGCTTCCTTCCCCTCAAACTTCGTTTATTCGCTTCTTTCCCCGCAAAAGGATCGCTACACTGATTTTTTGCGATGTTTTCCCGCATCCAACGCTTCAGTAAAGGTCATCCGCATGCCGCAACAGATCCAGCGTCAGGGCGTCATCTACGCCCTGTGCGCCTATACCCTTTGGGGCATAGCCCCCATCTATTTCAAGACCATCTCTGCCGTCCCGGCCGCCGAAATCCTGACCCACCGGATGATCTGGTCCTGCGTGCTGCTGATGGTGCTGACACTGGCAGGCCGTCAGTGGCACAAGGTGCAAGCGGTGCTGCGCCAGCCAAAAGTGCTGCTGACCCTGGCGTTTACCTCGGTCACCGTCGGCGGCAACTGGCTGCTGTTCATCTGGGCCATCAACAACGGTCACATGCTGGATGCCAGCCTCGGCTACTACATCAACCCGCTGTTCAACGTGCTGCTGGGGATGGTGTTTCTGAGCGAGAAGCTGCGCCGCCTGCAGTGGTGGGCAGTGGCGCTGGCCTTTGCCGGGGTGGCGATCCAGCTCATCGCCTTTGGCTCCTTGCCCTGGATTGCGCTGGTGCTGGCGTCGAGTTTCGCCATCTATGGTCTGGTGCGCAAAAAACTGGCCCTCGATGCCCTCACCGGTCTGCTGATCGAAACCATGATCATGCTGCCGCCAGCGGCCATCTATCTGTGGGGCTTTGCCGACAGTCCGACCAGCCATCTCACCCAGAACGACTGGCACCTCAACCTGCTGCTGATCGCTGCAGGCGCCGTCACCACAGCCCCCCTGCTCTGCTTCACCGCCGCCGCGACCCGGCTCAAGCTCTCCACCCTGGGCTTCTTCCAGTACATTGGCCCCAGCATGATGTTCATCCTCGCCGTCACCCTCTATGGCGAGGAGCTGGCGATGGACAAGCTGCTCACCTTCGCCTGCATCTGGAGCGCGCTGGTGCTGTTCAGCCTCGATGGCTTGCGCAGCGGCAGAGCCGCGCCAAGCCGGACCTGACACCTCCCCGCCCCCCTCGACCCCGGCTCATCAGCCGGGGTTCTTTTTTATGCCACCCACCCCTTCCTGACAGCGACCACCCATGCCTCAGAGCCGACGCGCCATCAACTGGTCACAACCGAGTCGCATCATCCCGCCAGAGAGCTATGCTATCCATGAACGGAGCCGAATGGAGGCAGCATGCTCAAGCACATTCACGACAGATCCCTGCTTTTTAGCCAAATTCTGGGGGTCATAGTTATTATCACGCTGATCTCCATCAGCTTTTTCGGACTTTACTCGGTCAGGAGCGCAGCCGACCAGATGGGACAGGGAAAGGACGTGGTGGCCGATATTCTGCCGCCGCCCCTCTACCTCATCGAATCCCAGTTGCAGGTCTACACCCTGCTCCATGCCAAACCGGAGGAGCGGGAGGCCCTGCTGCAAACCCTCGCTCGGCTGCAACAAGAGTTCGAGAGCCGCAACCGCTTCTGGCAAGAGAGCAATCTAAACGAGCCCCTCAGGGAGCGGCTACTGGGGGAGCAAAAAGTACAGGGAGAGCTGTTCTGGCAACTGCTCAACGCCAAGTTTGTCCCCGCGATCAAGGCGGGCGATTTGACACAGGCGGGTGCGATTGCCGCGCGTCTGCACACCCTCTATAACGCCCATCGGCTCGGGGTGGACGCCACCGTCATCAGCGGCAACCAGTATGCCGCCGAACAGATGGCCCATCTCGCCAACACCACCCGACTCTGTTACGGCCTGTTGTTGTGCGCCGCACTGCTGGGGGCCGGGCTCATCTTCTGGCTGGGACGCCCCACCCAGCAGCGACTGCTGGCCGCCGGTAAGGCCACCGCCGCCATCGCCGAAGGGGAGTTGAATCGCCCCATGCCGGAGCCGGGCCTCGACGCCATTGGCGAGCTGATCCGCCAGATTGGGGCCATGCGTGACCAGCTTGCCACCCTGGTGGAGTCGCTGCAGCGCAGCGCCAGTACGCTGGATGAGCGCGCCACCAACCTGACGTCGATGGCGCAACGGCACGCCGATGACAGTCAGGCGCAGGTCGGGGCGGCCCACCATATCGAGCAGGCCATCGAACAGCTCACCCACTCCATCGAGCAGGCGGGTAGCCAGCTGCATCAGGTTGGGGAGCAAACCCTGCAGTCCGCCACCCGCGCACAAGAAGCCACTCACGCTATTCACACCGTTGAACAGGTGATCGAGGAGCAAGCAGCGGGGGTGAAGCGGGTCTCGCGCACCATTTCGGATCTGGCCGGTCTTTCGCAGCAGATTGCCGGGCTGGCGGGCGCTATCCATGGCATTGCGGAACAGACCAATCTGCTGGCACTGAATGCCGCCATCGAAGCCGCCCGAGCGGGCGAACAGGGGCGCGGTTTTGCCGTGGTGGCCGATGAAGTGCGCTCGCTGGCGACCCGCACCGGCAGTGCCACCACCGAGATCAACACCATCATCGGCAAGATCCAGGATGTCAGCCTGCGTGCCGCCAGCGAGATGGATACCGAGCTGACCCGGGTCGAACAGGCGGTCGCCCACGCGATGACAGCAGGCCAGAGCGTCGCCCGGATAGCGCAGAGCTGCGAGGAGATCAACCAGCGCATCGCTCAGGTCGATCAGCTGATGACCGATGAAACCCGGCTGGTACAGGGGATCCACCATCAGGTCGGCGAGATGTCGCGGCTGGCGGCCGAGGTCAACCAGAGCGCCAGTCACGCCGCCGAAGAGGCGACCATGGTCGCCCAGCACGCCCGCATCCTGACCAGGCAGACTCGTCACTTCCATCTCGACACCCCCCGCCACTGATCTGGGGCGCTGACGGGCGTCAGCGCCGCCATTTTCCTCTGCGTTGGCAAAATGGGTAGCATTGGACTCCATGAGGGAATAGGATCCGCCCCTCTAAAAAACCAACTGCAAGGATCAACTGACATGACTCGAAAATGGTCGCTCCCCATCGTGGCACTCGCGGGGGGAGCGTTACTCTGGCTTGGCAACACCTTTGGTATGAAATGGGCTCTGATGGCCCTGATCGGATTCGGCTTCGGCTTCACCCTCTCCTTCAGCCGCTTCGGTATCGTCTTTGGTTGGCGCGAAATGCTGACCAAGCGCAACAGCTACTATGTGCGGGTTCACCTGCTCACCATCGCCATCGAAATTCTGCTGTTCACCTGCTTCCTCTCCTTTAGCCACGCCCTGTTTGGCGATGCCATGGTGGGCAACGTGATGGCTATCGGCATTCCCTTTATTGTCGGCGCCTTCCTGTTCGGCATCGGCATGCAGCTGGCAGGCGTCTGCGCCACCGGCACACTCTACTGCTGTGGCGAGGGGCAACCCCGCTTCTGGCTGGTGCTGATCTGCTACGGCATTGGCACCCTCATCAGCAACCAGTTCCGCCCCGAGCTGACCGCTACCTTCTCAAGCCAGGTGGTGCTGGCCAAGGATCTGACCGGCAACATCTGGAGCGGCATGCTGCTCAACCTGGCGCTGGTTGCCGTACTGTTCATGCTGTTTCGCAATAGCGAACTCAAGCGCACCGGCGAGCTCAAGCCCCTCTTCAGCGGTGGCAACCTGTTCTGGCGCGATGGCCGCTTCACCGTGCTGACCGGCGGCATCATCATCGCCCTGCTCAACTCTGCCGTGGTCGCACTGCACGGCTCGGCCTGGACCATCACCGGCGCCGTCTATGACATGGCGCTGCGCGGCGCCTCCCTGTTCGGCCTGTTCGAGGGGAACCCGAAACTGGCCCAGCCGCTCTTTATCAACCCCATGGTCGGCATGTTCTGGCTCGGCATTCTGGGAGCCATGCTGGCGCGCTGCCTGAGCGGTGGCGGTAACTTCGCCCCGATGCGGATCGGCAACAGTCTGGCATCCATCATTGGCGGCCTGCTGATGGGGATGGGGGCCATGTACGCCGCCTGCAACCTCGGCGGCTTCTTCGATGGCACGGCGTCCGGCAGCCTGCACGGCTGGGTCTGGATGCTGATGGCCTTGGCTGGCAGCCTGATCGGCATTCGCCTGCGCCCGCTATTCGGGCTCTGACGCCCAGCATCGCAATGCACGCCATAGAAAACGGGAGGCCTGGCCTCCCGTTTTTCGTTTATCGATCCCGTTGCTCGGCTTATTGAGCGGGCTGGGATACCCCTTCCAGATTGATCTCCACCCGGCGATCCGGTGCCAGACAAGCGATCAGTTCCTGTTTGGAACGGCTGGCACAGCTGTTGCCAGTGACCGGGTTGGCTTTGCCACGCCCCTCGACCCGCACCTTGTCGGCATACAAGCCTTTGGAAACCAGATAGCTGGCCACGCTCTGGGCGCGCTTCTCGGAGAGGGCCAGGTTGTAGTTGTCGGAGCCGATGCGGTCGGTATAGCCCACCACAGTCGCGACGCCATCCTTCGGATTGGCCGCCACAATCTGGCTGAACAGGGCATCGAGCGCCTGATTGGCCGCCGGTTTCAGGGTCGCCTTGTTGAACTCGAACAGCACATCGGAACTCAGGCTGAAGGTCTTGGGCGCCACCACGACCGCAGGGGCCGGTTCGGCAGCCGGAGCAGGCGCCGGTGCGGCAACCTCGCCCCCTTGCTGGCCGAAGCGATAGAGCATGCCGAACGAGATCAGACCGTTATCCAGCTCGATGCCGGAGCGATCGAGCGAGGTATCGCCCAGCGGCGTGGTGTACTGGTACTCCAGACGGGCAGCCCAGTCACGATCGATGGTGTATTCGGCACCCAGCGCCCCGACGAAGGCGGCACCATGCTTCTTGCCAGTCTCACTGACATTGGCGAAGCTGATTTCATTTTCAGTCCAGGCATAAGCACCACCCAGTCGACCATAAAGATCGAGCACATTGGTGGCCGGGAAGCTGATCTTCATGGTGGCCTGAATCATCTGGCCTTTGGCTTCGGTATTGAGGGTATTGCTACCAGTCCCCGCCTTGCCTTCATATTTACCGAGCCAGTCATAACCCAGCTCGAAGCCCAGATTGGGGTTGAGCTGGTAACCGGCGAACAGGCCCAGTCCCAGATCATCCGTGTTCTCGCTGGTATTGCCCAGGGATTGGGAAATCGCCTCGGCATACTCGTTGTGATCAACACCGTAATAGTTCGACCAACCAGCCTTGCCACCGACATACCAGGTATTGTCCTGAGCGGCGGCCTGCACGGCCCCGGCCGCCAGCAAACCACTGACCAATACCGCAAGCATGGATTTATTCATATGTTCGCCTCTGCAATAAGTCGTTATGGGCGCCTGAGTGCGCACTATCCCTGTGTGAAGCCGTCAGGCGGCCTCTCCGTCAATCAGGGTATCCCATCCGAACGCAGCCTCAAATGACCAAGCCACCAGGAGTGTGAGCTTGGCTACATTCTCCGCTGCAAAAACCATCGGTCATGGGGCCACTATCTTGAAAAGAGGAGGGAGGCCTTGGCCCCCCTCATCCGTCATTGACCCGTCAACTGGCCAGGAACAACCGGTAGGCGGGGTCGTCGCTCACCTCTTTCCAGCCGTAGCCAATTTCGTGCAGGTAGTCGTGGAAAGCGGCCACGTCCTCGTCCGGCAGCTCGAAGGCGCAGAGCACCCGGCCGTAGTCGGCACCGTGGTTGCGGTAGTGGAACAGGCTGATATTCCAGCGACAGCCGAGGGTCTCGAGGAAGCGCATCAAAGCGCCCGGCTGCTCCGGAAACTTGAAGCTGTAGAGCCGTTCACCGAGGGGCCGGGCCGGACGGCCGCCAATCATGTAACGCACGTGATTCTTGGCCAGCTCGCTCTCGGTCATGTTGACCACCGGATAGCCGTTGCCACCGAGCTGATCGATGATCTGGCCGAGCTCCTCGTCACCGCCGGTGAGACGCACCGAGACGAACAGCGACGCCTGCTCCGCATCGGCGTAGCGGTAGTTGAACTCGGTCACCATGCGGGGGCCGAGCTGACGGCAGAAGTCGAGGAAAGCGCCCTTGCGTTCGGGAATGGTCACCGCCAGCATGCCCTCGCGCTTCTCGCCGATCTCGCAGCGTTCAGACACGTAGCGCAAGCTGTGGAAGTTGACGTTGGCGCCGGACAGAATGGCCGCCATCCGCGCCCCCTTGACCTGCTCCCGCTCGCTGTAGGCCTTGAGGCCCGCCAGCGACAGGGCGCCCGACGGCTCGGCGATGGCGCGGCAATCGTCGAAAATGTCTTTCAGTGCGGCGCAGATCTGATCGTTGGAAACGGTTACCACCTCGTCTAGATACTGGTTGCAGAGGCGGAAGGTCTCCTCGCCGATGCGTCTGACCGCCACCCCGTCGGCAAACAGCGAGACGCGCTCCAGATTGACCGGCTCGCCCGCTGCCATGGCCGCCTTGAGGCAGGCTGAGCCTTCCGCTTCCACCCCGATCACCTTCACATCCGGCAGCAGCTGCTTGATGTAGACCGCCACCCCGGCGGCCAGACCGCCGCCACCCACCGGCACGAAGACGTGGGTGAGGTGAATGTCCTGATCCAGCAGCTCCTTGCCGATGGTGCCCTGCCCCGCGATCACCTCGACGTCGTCAAACGGCGGGATCAGGGTGTAGCCCTCCAGCTCGGCGAGGCGGCGACTCTCGGCATAGGCCTCATCGAAGCTGTTGCCAAACAGCATGACGTTACCGCCCTGACGACGCACCGCGTCGATCTTGATGTCCGGCGTGGTCTTGGGCATCACTATGATCGCCTTGATACCCAGCTTGGCGGCAGACAGGGCGACCCCTTGTGCGTGGTTGCCCGCAGAGGCGGCGATGACGCCGTGATCCTTCTGCTCCTGGGTCAGGGTGGCGATCTTGTGGTAGGCACCGCGCAGCTTGAAGGAGTGAACCGGTTGCAGATCCTCCCGCTTCAGACTGACATGGTTGCCGAGCCGCTCGGAGAGTTTCTTCAGGGTTTGCAACGGGGTCACCCGCGCCGCCTCATAGACGGGAGAAAGCAGCACCTTGCGTAGATAATCAGCCGCAGAGACCATGACTTACTCCCCCAGCATCGAACGATCACGCACCGCACCCTTGTCGGCGCTGGTGGCGAACATGGCATAAGCGCGCAGGGCAAAGGAGACCTGACGCTGACGATCGAGCGGCTTCCAGCCACGAGCTTCCACGGCGACGCGGCGGGCAGCCAGCACGCTGTCGGCCACCTCAAGCACCATGCTACGGGCCGGGATATTGATGCTGATGATGTCGCCATCCTCCACCAGACCGATAGTGCCGCCAGAAGCCGCCTCCGGCGAGACGTGGCCGATGGAGAGGCCCGAGGTACCGCCGGAGAAGCGACCGTCGGTGATGAGAGCGCACGCCTTGCCGAGGCCCATGGATTTCAGATAGGTAGTGGGGTAAAGCATCTCCTGCATGCCGGGGCCCCCTTTCGGCCCTTCGTAGCGGATCACCACCACCTCGCCCGCTTTCACGGTGCCGTCGAGGATACCGTTCACCGCACTCTCCTGACTCTCGAACACCCGTGCCGGGCCACGGAAGGTGAGGTTCTCCTCATCCACCCCGGCGGTCTTGACGATGGCGCCGTTGAGCGCGAGGTTGCCGGAGAGCACGGCGAGGCCGCCCTCCTGGCTGTAGGCATTTTCCAGCGAGCGGATGCAGCCTTCGGCGCGGTCCAGATCCAGCTCCGGCCAGCGGCAATCCTGACTGAAGGCCTTGGTGGTGCGGATCCCGGCAGGGCCGGCGCGGTAGAAGTCCACCACCTCCTGACTCGGCTGGCGGCTGACATCATATTCATTGAGCTGTTCGACGAGGGAACAACCCAGCACGGTGCGGGTATCGCCGTGTACCAGACCCGCTTTTTCCAGCTGGCCCAGAATGGCGACCACGCCACCGGCGCGGTGCACATCTTCCATATGGTACTTCTGGGTAGAGGGCGCCACCTTGCACAGCTGCGGCACCTTGCGCGACATGCGGTCGATATCGGCCATGGTGAAGTCGACGCCCGCCTCCTGCGCCGCCGCCAGCAGGTGCAGCACGGTATTGGTGGAGCCGCCCATGGCGATATCGAGCGCCATGGCGTTCTCGAACGCCGCCTTGGTGGCGATATTGCGCGGCAGGGCGCTCTCGTCATCCTCCTCATACCAGCGCTTGGCCAGCGTCACGATGCGCTGACCCGCCAGTTTGAACAGCTGCTCCCGATCAGCGTGGGTCGCCAGCATGGAGCCGTTGCCCGGTTGGGAGAGGCCGAGCGCTTCGGTCAGGCAGTTCATGGAGTTGGCGGTGAACATGCCGGAGCAGGAGCCGCAGGTGGGGCAGGCACTACGTTCCACCTGTTCGCTCTGGGCATCGGAGACCTTGGGATCGGCGCCCTGGATCATGGCGTCCACCAGATCCAGCTTGATGATCTGGTCGGAGAGCTTGGTCTTGCCCGCTTCCATCGGGCCGCCGGAGACGAAGATCACCGGGATGTTGATACGCAGGGCGGCCATCAGCATCCCCGGGGTGATCTTGTCGCAGTTGGAGATGCAGACCATGGCGTCGGCGCAGTGGGCGTTGACCATGTACTCCACCGAGTCGGCAATCAGTTCGCGCGATGGCAGGGAGTAGAGCATGCCACCGTGGCCCATGGCGATGCCGTCATCCACGGCGATGGTGTTGAACTCCTTGGCAACGCCGCCAGCGGCTTCAATCTCGCGCGCCACCAGCTGACCCAGATCCTTGAGGTGGACGTGGCCCGGCACAAACTGGGTGAAGGAGTTGACCACGGCGATGATGGGTTTGCCGAAATCCTGATCGGTCATTCCGGTGGCACGCCACAGGGCGCGGGCCCCGGCCATGTTACGTCCGTGGGTGGTGGTGGCGGATCTCAACTTCGGCATTGTCTCTACTCCCTGAATGCCCATATGGGCTCGATGCGTTATGCGGTGATGATACGAGTGGATCGGAATCGATCCTGGTGAAGGCACCTCGGGGAGCCTTCACCGGAAGCGACTCGGGGAGGCGTGACGCCTCCCCTCTCTCATCAGTCGTTGACTGGCGTCAGCCAGCCCCACTTGTCTTCGGTCTGACCGTTGAACAGGCCGAAGAAGGCGTTCTGCAACTGCTCGGTCACCGGGCCACGGCTGCCAGCGCCCACCTTCATTCGATCGACGGAACGCACCGGGGTCACTTCGGCGGCGGTGCCGGTCATGAAGATTTCGTCCGCCACATAGAGCGCCTCACGGGGCAGCGCCTGCTCGCGCACCTCGTAACCGAGATCGCGGGCCAGCGTCATGATGGTGTCACGGGTGATGCCGGGCAGGATGGCAGCGGTAGCGGGCGGGGTGAACAGCACGCCGTTCTTCACCAGGAACAGGTTCTCCCCCGCCCCTTCGCTCAGATAGCCGTTAACATCCAGCGCCAGCCCCTCGGCGAAGCCGTTGCGCTTGGCCTCGCGGCTGATCAGCTGGGAGGACAAATAGTTGCCACCCGCCTTGGCGCCGGTGGGAATGGTGTTGGGCGCGAGCCGGTTCCAGGAGGTGACACAGACATCCACCCCGTTTTTCAGCCCCTCTTCCCCCAGATAGGCGCCCCACGGCAGGGCGGCCACCATCAGGTCGGCCTTGGCATCCAGCGGCGGATGCAGCCCCAGCCCCACGTTGCCGACAAAGGCCAGCGGGCGCAGGTAGCCACTCTTCAGGCCGTTCTCGCGCACCACGGTGCGGCAGGCTTCATTTACGTCGGACTCGCTGTAGGGGACGTCCATCCAGTAGATCTTGGCGGAATCGAACAGTCGGCGGGTGTGCTCCTGCAGGCGGAAGATGCAGGTGCCCTTGGGGGTATCGTAGGCGCGTACCCCCTCGAACACTGAGGAGCCGTAGTGCAAGGCGTGACTCATGACGTGCACCTGAGCATCTTGCCAGGGCACCAGTGTGCCGTTGAACCAGATGTACTTGGGTTGAGAGGCGGATTGGGAAGGCTGTGACATTGGCTTGGCTCCTTAAGCTCTGATCCGGGGTTGCTGTTCCAGTGCATCGACCCGGGAGACGTCCACCAGCTTCACCAGCTGGCTCCACAACTGCTGGATGGGACGTACCGACTCGACAGTAACCGTGATCCGCAGCTGTTGGCAATCCTGCTCCATATTCAATGCGCAGAGAGCGAAGCCGCGGTGACGCACCACCCGCAGCACCCGCTCCATCACTTCGGGTCTGGGCTGGGCGTGGATATGCAGGGTGTGTTGTGTAAATGCTGGCTGGGCAAGGGTGTGCGGGTTCATGGGCGTTGCTCCATCATCTTGTGGTTGGCGACTCCCGGCGGAACCAGGGGCCAGACGTTTTCTTCCTCTGAAATAGCCACATGCAGCAGATAGGCACTCTCGCTTGCCAGCAGGCGATCGAGGGCACCGGCTATCTGCTCCTTGCATGTGATGGTTTCGCCCGGAATGCCGAAAACGGCGGCCAGCGCGACGAAATCGGGGTTGTCGGAGAGGATGGTCTCGCTGTAGCGGCCGTCGAAGAACAGCTCCTGCCACTGGCGCACCATGCCGAGGCGCTGGTTATCCAGCAGCACCATCTTCACCTTGAGCTGGGCACGGCGGATGGTACCGAGCTCCTGCACGTTCATCATGAAGGAGCCGTCACCGCTCACCAGCACCACTTCATCCTGCGGGCGCGACATCTTGGCGCCGATGGCGGCGGGCAGACCGAACCCCATGGTGCCGAGACCGGCGCTGGAGAGGTGGTTGCGCGGGCTGGTGAAGCGCATGTGCTGGGCCACCCACATCTGGTGCTGACCGACGTCGCAGGCCACCACGCTGGTCTCCGGCAGCCGGGCAGAGAGCTGCTTGAGCAGCGCCGGAGCATAGATGGGCTGGCCGGGATGGTCGTAGCGAAACGCATATTCGCGGGCCATGGCGGCGCAGTGTTCACGCCACGGGTCGATGGAGAGAGTCATGGCGAGGGCGGGCAACACCCGCTTGAGATCCGTGGTGATACCCACCTCGGCAGCGCGGCGCTTGCCGAACTCGGCGGCATCCACATCGAGATGGATCACCTTGGCCTCGGGGGCGAACTCCTCCAGCTTGCCGGTCACCCGATCATCGAAACGGGCGCCCACCACCAGCAGCAAATCGCACTGCTGCACCGCGTAGTTGGCGGCCTTGGTGCCATGCATGCCGAGCATGCCCAGATAAACGGGACTGTCGGGGTCGAGCGCGCCAATCCCCTTGAGAGTGGTGACCGCAGGCATGCCGGTGGCAGCGGCAAAGTCACGCAACTGCTGCTCGGCATTGGCCATGCCTACCCCGCCACCGACGTAGAGTACCGGGCGCTCGGCAGCAGCGATCAGAGTGCGGGCTGCGGTCAACTCCGAGGGATTGAGCGCCTCCGGCTCTTCCACAGCAAACAGCGGGCTCTGGGTAGGCACGGCAGCCAGCTGCACATCCTTGGGAAAATCGATCAACACAGGGCCCGGACGCCCTTCGGTGGCGATGGCGAAGGCTTCTGCCAGCACGCGCCCCAGATCGGCGGCATCGGTCACCATGAAGGAGTGCTTGGTGCAGGAGAGGGACATGCCGAGCACGTCGACCTCCTGAAACGCATCGGTACCGATGGCGGCACAAGGCACCTGACCACTGATGGCCACCAGCGGCACCGAGTCGAGCAGCGCCTCCGCCAGACCGGTCACCAGGTTGGTGGCACCGGGGCCGGAGGTGGCGATGCAGACGCCCACCTGACCAGAGGCGCGGGCATAACCGACCGCCGCCATGGCGGCACCCTGCTCGTGGCGGCAGAGCTGATGAGCCAGACCACCGTCATACAGAGCATCGTAGACCGGCATGATGGCCCCGCCCGGGTAACCAAACACCTGGGTCACACCCTGTTTCTTGAGAGCCTGTACCAAAAACTGCGCGCCGTTCATGTGGAAAATCCTGTCCTTTGGTCGAAAAAAAACCCCCGAGCTGTGAGGCTCGGGGGTCGCTTGTTTCGTTCTGTCCGGTGGTGGGTCTATCCCTTGTTCCGTGCAGCTAAACGAGCCCCGAGCGGTGAGATAATAATCACCACTAGGACCACAATAATGCTGACGAAACGGGAGGCCATGTTCATAGTTACAACCGGAAATCCTGTGAAATTGGGGCGATTTGCACCGCGAATGGCTATTAGAACTAGCACGGTGATTTTTATTGGGCAAGACTTTTTTCTGTGACAACCCACTGATTTTGGCTATTCCTCAGCCGGAACTCTGGAATAAAAAACCAACAACAAGCAGTTAGTCAGAACATATATCAACTCAAGGACGGGATTTATGTCATTAGCTGTGGTTTATAGCCGTGCCAGCCTCGGGATCGCGGCTCCGCAAGTTACGGTGGAAGTTCACCTCTCCAACGGCCTGCCCGCCTTCAACATGGTGGGATTGCCGGAAACCTCGGTGAAGGAGTCGCGGGATCGGGTACGCAGCGCCCTGCTCAACGGCAATTTCGAGTTCCCGAGCAAGCACATCACAGTCAATCTGGCCCCCGCCGATCTGCCCAAGGAGGGCGGCCGTTTCGATCTGGCCATCGCCATCGGTATTCTCGCCGCTTCCAAGCAGATACCGGCAAAATACCTGCTCAATCACGAATTTTTAGGGGAGTTGGCTCTGACTGGCGAGATCCGTCCCGTGCTCGGGGTGCTGCCCGCCGTACTGGCCTGCCGCGATGCAGGACGCACCCTGCTGGTGCCGCGAGAGAACGGCCCCGAGGCCTCCCTCATTCAGGATGCCGAGGTGCGCACCGCCCACCAGTTGCTGGCCGTCACCGCCTGGCTGGCGGGTCAATACGAGCTGCCACTGCCGGAGCCCCAGACCACTGATACCCTGCCCGATGTGCCGGATCTGCAGGATGTGATCGGCCAGTCCCAGGCCAAGCGGGCATTGGAGATCGCCGCCGCCGGCAGCCACAACCTGCTGTTCATCGGCCCGCCTGGCACCGGCAAGAGCATGCTGGCCAGCCGCCTGCCCGGCATTCTGCCGCCGCTCAGCGAACAGGAGGCGCAGCAGACCGCCGCCATCCACTCCATCGGTGGCCTCACCCCGCGCGCCGGGCACTGGCACCACAGGCCCTATCGCACGCCGCACCACAGCGCCTCCGCAGTGGCGCTGGTGGGAGGCGGCAGCCATCCGCGGCCCGGCGAAATTTCGTTGGCCCATAACGGGGTGCTGTTTCTCGATGAGCTGCCCGAATTTGAGCGCAAGGTACTCGACTCCCTGCGCGAACCGCTGGAGACCGGCCACATCACCATCAGCAGGGCCGCCCGTCAGGTGGATTTTCCCGCCCGCTTCCAGCTGGTGGGCGCCATGAACCCCAGCCCCTGCGGCCACTATGGCGACGGCCAGACCCGTTCCAGCCCGGATCAGATCCTGCGCTACCTCGGCAAACTTTCCGGTCCCTTTCTCGACCGCTTCGATCTGACGGTGGAGGTGCCGCTGCTGCCCAAGGGGAGTCTCACCGGCAAGGCGGAGCGGGGGGAGTCGAGCCAGCAGATCCGCGATCGGGTGCTGGCGGCGCGGGAGCGCATGCTCAGCCGCAATGGCAAGCTCAACAATCTGCTGGATAGTCGTGAAATCGAAGATATTTGCCGATTATCGCCGCAAGATGCCGAGTTTTTGGAGAACGCCATCCAGAAGCTGGGGCTCAGCATCCGGGCCTGGCACCGCATTTTGCGGGTGTCGCGCACCATCGCCGATCTGGCGGGGCAACCGGCCATCGGCAAGGAGCATCTGATCGAGGCTCTCGGTTATCGTGCCATGGATCGTCTGCTGTCGCGGCTGCGCAGCAGCTGATAGAGGGGAAAATGTGAGTCCGGCACTGTGACGGCTCTTAATGGTCTCACGGGCCAGCGGCTGATATTATGGCCACAGATCTGACCACTTGATGGCCCTTTATCGACAGCAAGACGGACCCGAACTCATGCCCAACAAGCTGACAGAGCGACTGCGCGGCAGCCTCTCCACCCTGCTCTATTTTTTCAACACCCTCTTCTGGTTTATCCCCATCTTCTTGTTGGGTCTGCTCAAGCTGCCGTTACCGCTCAAAGGGTGGCGAACCCTCTGCAATGCCCTGCTGGATGGCTGTGCCAGCTGCTGGATCGGTTTCAACAATCTGATCCAGAAAACCATCATCAAAACCCCTTTCGAGGTGGTCGGAGTGGACAAAGGGCGCCGGAATGAGTGGTATATGGTGATTGCCAACCATCAATCCTGGGTCGACATACTGGTACTGCAGCGGGTTTTTAACCAAAAAATCCCCTTCCTGAAGTTTTTTCTCAAAAAAGAGCTGATTTGGGTGCCTTTTCTCGGTCTGGCCTGGTGGGCACTCGACTTCCCCTTCATGCGGCGATATTCCAGAAAATTTCTGGAAAAACACCCCCATCTGAAGGGAAAAGACATTGAAACGACCCGTAAGGCCTGCGCCAGGTTCCGCCACATTCCGGTGAGTGTGATGAACTTCGTCGAAGGCACCCGCTTCACCGGCAGCAAGCATCAGAAGCAGGGCTCGCCCTATCGTCATCTGCTGCTCCCGAAAGCGGGGGGCATCGCCTTCACCCTGGCCGCCATGGGTGATCAGTTGCATCAACTGGTGGATGTCACCATCGCCTATCCGGACGGCATTCCCAGTTACTGGGGTTTCATGTGCGGCCGGGTCGGGCAAATCAAGGTTCAGGTCCGCTATTTGCCGATCGACCGCAAGCTGGTGGGGGATTACTTCAATGACCCCGACTTCCAACAAGAGTTTCAACAGTGGTTGAACGGGATCTGGCACGAGAAGGACCAGACCCTGAGCCAACTGCTGGCAACCAAGGCGCAGTAAACACCCATGCTATCCCTGCTTCCCGGCCCGCTGGTGCTGATCATCAGCGCGGGCCTGACCATCCTGTTCACCGCCTTGTGCGCCAGCCTGATCCTGCTGGTGTCGCTGGCCAAACTGCTGCTGCCTGTTCCGGCTTTTGGCCGCGCCTGCAGCCACCTCAACAACCGCTTCATGCGTCTGTGGCTCGCCTGCAATGCGCTGGTGATCCGTCTCACGATGCGCATCGACTGGCAGATCGAAGATAAGACCCGACTGCGCAAGGATGGTTGGTATCTCATCATCAGCAACCACATGAGCTGGACCGATATCGTGGTGCTGGGCCACCTGTTCCGGGATCGACTGCCGGTGCCCAAGTTCTTCATGAAGCACGAGCTGATCTACATCCCGCTGCTGGGACTTGCCTGCTGGGGACTCGACATGCCCTTTATGCGCCGCTATTCGAGAGAGTTTCTGTTAAGAAATCCGCACCTGCGCGGCAAGGATATCGAAACCACCCGCAATGCCTGCGAGAAGTTTCGCCACATCCCCACCACCGTCATCAACTTCGTGGAAGGGACCCGCTTCACCGAGCAGAAACGGGATGCGGCCCGTTCCCGTTACCGCCATCTGATGCCGCCCAAGGCGGCGGGTCTGGCCTTCACGCTGGCCGCCATGGGGGAGCAGTTTGACAGCCTGATCAACGTCACCATCCGCTATCCGGACAACGCCGAGACCCCGTTCAAGGACTTCCTGATGGGGCGGGTGAAGCGCATTCAGGTGCGGATCGAGGAGCTGCCGGTGGATGAGGCGCTGGTGGGTGACTACTTCAATGACAAGCAGTTCAAGCGCGGTTTTCAGGAGTGGCTAAACCAGCGCTGGCAGGAGAAAGACGAAGTGCTGGAGGGGTGGCAGAACAGTCAGGCGCCGCTGCCGGTTGCTGCCGAAGAGATATCCAGCAAAGAGGCATCCAAAGAGAGCGCCGAGGCCAGCTCGGCCAGCTGATCTTCGGAAAAGACCGCAATCCCGTGGCGGCGCAGCAGGGCGGTGGTCTTGCCCTCGCCCGCCACAGAAATTCCCTCAAAGCGGCCGTTATAGATGCGGCCGCTGCCACATGAGGGGCTCCCCTCTTTCAGCAGCGCGAAGCGAATCCCCTGCGCCTGACAGAGCGCGAGGGCCAGCTCGGCGCCGCGATCAAACTCTTCAGTCACATCCAGCCCGCTCGCCGTCACTACGCGCTCGCCCTGCCGCTCGGCAGGAGGGCGCGGGGTCGGCAAGCCGCCCGCCACTTCGGGACAGAAGGCCAGCGCCCGCCCTTCGGATCCGAGCTCACTCAGCCAATCGCTGACAATCCCCTTGCTCTGGCCATCGTAACGCACTGGCTGGCCCAACAGGCAGGCGCTGACCAGCACACG
Organism: Aeromonas sp. YN13HZO-058; assembly: GCF_001921245.1. NCBI lineage: Bacteria > Pseudomonadati > Pseudomonadota > Gammaproteobacteria > Aeromonadales > Aeromonadaceae > Aeromonas > Aeromonas sp. YN13HZO-058. Next base: position 82,383 of record NZ_MQSY01000009.1, read on the forward strand.
AACGGGATTGGTACTCACGCTTCCGCTCCATGCATCACCTGATCAAACATCACGCAGCAGGGGCTCTCCAACCGGTAGAGGATGGCGGGGCGCTGTTTGCCGGTACGCTTGCGGCCGGTATCCACCAGAATGTCGGCGCGATGGATCCGCTTGCGAAACGCCGCCGTATTCATCGGGGTTTGCAGGATGATTTCGAAGGCACGCTGCACCTCGGAGAGGGTGAACTCGGGCCCCAGCAGATGCAACGGCAGGGTGCTGTAGCGACTCTTGATGCGCAGCCGCTCCAGCCCCTTGGCGATAAGCTGGACATGGTCAAAGGCGAGGCTCAGCCCCGGTAGATTGGAGAGCGGATGCCAGCAGCCGTGGGTCACTTCCACTTCCGGATCGACCAGGCAGAGATAGACCAGAGTGGTGGACCAGCCGCGGGGATCCCGTTCCAGATTGCCGAGGGTACAGACCTGCTCGCTGTAGCAGTGGCCGAGCCCCCACTCCGCCAGCAGGCGGCGCTGGGCAGCGTCCAGATCCCGATCCAGTGCCTCGTCGATACGCAAACCGGGTAGCTGCCAACTGTGGGCAAAGGGGGGGCGATCACGGGTCTCGAGCAGCAGCTCGAGCCGCTCGTCATGCAACCGCAGCACCACCATATCCAGACTCATTCTCAGCATGCCGATCGCCCTGCTCGCCTTCCATTAATGTTTGGTAGATAATATCACACGAATAGTATGTGCAGGAGCCAATCATGGGAACCGTCGCCAGCCTGGATATTGATGCGCAGAAGGGCTTTACCCCCCTCTGCCCGAACGAACTGCCCGTCGCGGGCGGTGATGATATTGTGGCTGCGCTCAACGCTCAGGCCACCCTCGCCACGCTGCGGATCGGCAGCAAGGACGCTCACCCCGCCAATGCCGACTGGGCCGTCTCTGACCCCGCAGGCATGCTGCTGCCGCTGGATCTGCCGAACGCCGACCTCACCTGGCCGGTGCACTGCGTGCCGGGCAGCAAGGGCTTCGAGCTGCTCGACGGCCTGCCCGCCCCCATCGACTATGACTTCTTCATCTGGAAGGGGGTCGAGCCGGATCTGCACCCTTACGGCGCCTGTTATCACGATCTGGCCGAACGGCGCAGCACCGGACTCATCGAATTCCTGCAAGCCCGCAAGGTCGACACCGTACTGGTCGGCGGCCTCGCCACCGACTACTGTGTCAAAACCAGCGTGCTGCAACTGCGCCGCGCCGGTTTCCGGGTAATCGTCCATCTCGATGCCTGCCGTGGCATCGCGCCCGAGACGGTTGCCAGCGCCCACACCCAGATGATCGAGGCTGGCGCCGAACTGGCCCAGACCCTGATCGATGTACAACGCCTGCTGGACGCCTGATATGCCCCCAATCCTCACTAGCCTGCTCGACACCGATGCCTACAAGCTGCATATGCAGCAGGCGGTGTTCCATCGCTATCCGGATGCCGAGGTGGTGGCCGAGTTTCACAGCCGCAATGAAGAGGATCTGCTGCCCATGATGGGGCAGATCGAGGAGCAGCTGCGCCTCGCCGGATCCCTGCGACTGACCAAGCCCGAGCTCGATTTTCTGGCCGAGCGCCCCTTCTTCACCCCTGACTACCTCGACCACCTGCGCCGCAAGCCGCTCGATGCCTCGCTGCTCAAGGTGTTCGAGCAGGATGGCCGCATCAATGTGCGGGTCGAGGGCCCTTGGCAGGATGTGATCCTGTGGGAGATCCCGGTGCTCGCCATCATCAGCGAGATGCGCAACCGCTTCCGCTACCCCCAGTTCGGTGTCAGCCACGCGCTGGAGCGGCTCGATCAGAAGATCGACAAGCTGGAGCAGGAGCTGAGCCCGGAGGAGATGAGCGAGTTCAACCTCATCGACTTCGGCACCCGCCGCCGCTTCTCCCACTCGGTGCAGGATGCGGTGGTGGGTCGCCTCAAGGAGCGGCTGCCGGCGTTTCGCGGCACCAGCAACTACATGCTGGCCCAGAAGTACAAGCTGCCTGCGGTGGGCACCCAGGCCCACGAATGGTTCCAGGCGCACCAGCAGCTCGGCTTCCCGCTGGAGCACAGCCAGCGCGCCGCCCTCACCAGCTGGCTGGACGAGTTCACCGACCATCTCGGCATCGCCCTGACCGACTGCATCACCATGGATGCCTTCCTGCGTGACTTCGACTTCGAGCTGGCCAGCAGCTATCAGGGCTTGCGCCACGACTCCGGTGATCCCGTGGTGTGGGGCGAGAAGGCGATCAGCCACTATCAGCGGCTCGGTATCGACCCCACCGACAAGACCCTGGTCTTCTCCGACGGGCTCAACCTCGACAAGGCGGTGCAGCTGTTCCGTCACTTCCGTGGCCGCATCAACACCAGCTTCGGCATCGGCACCAAGCTCACCTGCGATCTGCCCGGTGTCAGCCCGATGAACATCGTCTTCAAGCTGATGGAGTGCAACGGCGGCCCGGTCGCCAAGATCTCCGACAGCCCGGGCAAGACCCTCTGCCGGGATGCGGAGTTCATCCGCAACCTCAAGCAGGCGTTCCACGTCGGGGTCTGATCTTCACCGAGCGCCAGAAAACAAAAAGCCCGCCGGTTCGCACCGGCGGGCTTTTTTTATCGACTCAAAAGGTATCAGTCTTTCTTGGCCAGCAGGAACTGCACCAGCTGGTTGAACTGCTCTTGAGAGGTGATGGATTCAATCTTCACCATGTACTTGCCGTTCACCAGGAAGGCCGGTACACCGCGAATGTTGTAGCTCTCGGTGTTGCGATCGAACTGGGAGACCATGCCGGAGACGGCGAAGCTGTCGACGGCACCGTCGAACTCTTCAGCCGGTACGCCGTTGTCCACGAAGATCTGCTTCACCTCGTCACGGCTCATCGGCGGCTGACGCTGGGTGTGGATCTTGGTGAAGATGGCCGGGGTCAGCTTGGCTTCGGCGTTGAGCAGGCTGGCAACGGCATAGGCACGCTGCATCTCGGGGCCCATTTCGCGGCCGAGGAAGGCAACCGGGTTCTTCTTCAGGGTGACGCCTTTCGGCAGACCGGCTTGCAGTTGCTCAACGATCGGTTCGAAGGTGGCGCAGTGCGGGCAGTAGTAGGAGAAGAACTCCATCACTTCCGGCTGGGCACTGCCAGTCTGTTTGACCACATCGTAGTTGACGCCTTCCTTGAACTCGGGGGCGGCGTGAACCATGGGGATCATCAGCATGGCAGCAAGGAAAAATAGAACTTTTTTCATGATGTTTCCTGTTAAGGGATCACTGTGAGGCACGCCCGGCGAACCGAAGCAGTGCCAAGCCTATTGTTTCGCCATGCTGACGTCAATGGTCAGGGCCGGAGATCGAGTCCCGCTGGCCACGCAAGATCCCTTCCATTTCACCAGTTTGGCATCAGACTCAACGGCGGCGCCTTGAGTGCCTCCAGCTGATCGTGCCAAAGGTGGGGCTATCTGCTGGTCGCCGGATAAGTTACCACCCAGGCATCAGGGTCAACGGCGGTGCCTTCAGTGCTTCCAGCTGATCGTGCAGGGTCGCTATCTGTTGACGCCAGTAGTGATCGGTATTGAACCAGGGGAAGTGACGGGGGAAGGCGGGATCTTCCCAGCGCCGCGCCAGCCAGGCCATGTAGTGGACGATGCGCATCGCCCGCAGCGGCTCGATCAGCGCCAGCTCCCGCGAGTCGAACTCCATAAACTCCTCGTAGCCCGCCAGCAGGGTGTCGAGCTGGATCTGCTGCTCGTGGCGCTCGCCACTCAGCATCATCCAGAGATCCTGAATCGCGGGGCCGGTGCGGCAATCATCGAGGTCGACAAACATGGGGCCATCGCGCCACAGGATGTTGCCCGGGTGGCAGTCGCCATGCAGCGAGATCTGCGCCACATCGAGGGTCATGGCGTCGCTGACATGTTTGATCAGCTCGTCGAGCACCCCGAAGAATTGCTTCGCCAGCCCGCTTGGCAGCCACTCGCCAGACGCCAGCAGCTGACGCGGCTCGTGCAGCATGCTCTCCACATCGAGCCGCACCCGATGGTGGAACGGCTTGCTGGCACCGATCTGATGGATGCGACCGAGGAAGCGCCCCACCCACTCCAGCTGATCGAGGTTATCCACCTCGAATTGACGGCCACCGACGCTCTGCCAGATGGCAAAGGGGTAACCCTCATGCTCCAGCAGGGTCTCGCCCGCGAAGGCGAGCGGCGCAGCGACCGGGATCTCCGCCTCGGCGAGACGAGTGGCAAACTCATGCTCCTCAAGGATCTGGGCCCGGCTCCAGCGGCCGGGACGGTAGAACTTCACCACATAGCGGCGACGATCCTCATCCTGAAACTGATAGACCCGGTTTTCGTAGCTGTTGAGCTCGATAAGGCCGGAGTCGAGCCGCAGGCCGCTGAGATCGAGCGCATCCATGATGAGGTCGGGATTGAGGTCGGAATAGTTGAAACGCATGTCATCCACCATAAGAAAGGGGCGCCGTTGCGCCCCATTCTATCACTACTGCCCGGCATTGCCGTGCTCGCTGGTGACCGGACTGGCATAGCGCCCGCCCCGCCGCCACACGCGGTTACAACCGGCTGATAAACTTGCTGCCCTGACGCAGGTTACCCTTGCTGTCATCGGGCGCCGCCCCCTCCCGTTTCAGCACGAACTGGATGTCCAGCGTTGGCCGTTTCAGGTTATAGGGATCGACCGCCAGACTGACCGGCAAGGTATAGATCTCGCCTGCCTTCAGGGTCACTTCACGGGGACCAAACCACTGATACTCGGGCAAGCCCTCCACATCCAGCTGGTAGGTCTGGGGCTGCAGGGTCTTGTTGAGGATCTTGAGGGTGTAGGTGTTCTCGATAAGCCCCTCGCTGTTTTCACGGAACAGCTGGTTGCGATCCCGCAGGATATCGAGCCCCATCGGCATGATGGACATGGCGTTGTAGACAAATACCCCCAGCATCACCGCCATCACCAGCCCGTAGCCAATCAGCTTGGGACGCGCCACATGGGTGGAGTCGTTGGCCAGCTTGTGCTCGGTGGTGTAGCTGATGAGCCCTTTCGGATAGCCCATCCGATCCATGGTCTGGTCGCAGGCATCGACGCAGGCGCCGCAGTTGATGCACTCGTACTGCAGGCCGTCGCGGATATCGATGCCGGTCGGGCAGACCTGCACGCAAAGATCGCAGTCGATACAGTCACCCAGCCCCAGCGCCTTGGGGTCCGCCTTGCGGGAGCGGGCACCACGGGTTTCGCCGCGCTTGGTGTCATAACCGACGATGAAGGTGTCCTTGTCGAACATGGCGGACTGGAAGCGGGCATAGGGGCACATGTGGATACACATGATGGCGCGCATCCAGCCTGCGTTGCCGTAGGTGATGATGGTGAAGAAGCTCACCCAGAACAGTACCCAGCCCCCCGCCTGCAGGGTGAAGAAGTCCGGCACCAGTTCAGTCACATCCTGGAAGTAGGCGACGAAGGTCAGGCCGGTCACCAGCGAGATCGCCAGCCAGGCCAGATGCTTGGCCCCCTTGCGGGCCAGCTTCTCGCCGCTCCAGGGCGCCTCGTCCAGCTTGCGCCGCTTGTTGGCGGGCCCTTCCAGCTTCTCTTCAAACCAGATGAACATGAAGGTCCAGACCGTCTGCGGGCAGAGATAGCCGCACCAGACCCGGCCGAGGAAGGTGGTCACGAAGAAGAGGGCGAAGGCGGCAATCATGAAGAGCCAGGCGAGCAGGGTCAGATCCTGCGGCCAGATGGTGGCGCCAAAGATATGGAACTGCTGATGACCGAGGTCGAACAGCACCGCCTGTCGCCCCTCGTAACGCAGCCAGGGCAGCAGCACGAAGAGGGCAACGAAGAACCAGCCCATCCCCTTGCGCACCCGCTGCCAATACCCTTTCTGGGCCCGCACATAGATGCGGTTGCCCGGGTTGAATCTGTCGTCGCTGGCTTTGAACGTATGGGGGTTGAAGGTCCCGGTTACGTCCTTGTCGGTGACGTCCTTGATATCGATTTTATCGTGGTCGGCCATTGCAAGACATCGCTCCCTTATTTGTTATGGAGCGGATTATATCTTAAACAGCATGCTAATTGTGTGGATTAGATGTATCTAATATTGGCGTTTGATCGCAATTTTCGGCAACAAAAAAGCGCATCACCTTGCGGTGATGCGCTTCCGCTAAAGATTCACTTGATTCCGCGGGCTTTGAGCAGTGCCTCTTTGAAATCGGGCACATGATCCTTGGCCAGACCGGGGATCATCGCCTGCTTGTCGGATTCCCGCATTTTGAGGTGATAGATCAGCATGTCGTCGGTCAACTCGGACAGAGAACCTTCAAATCCCGCTTCGTTGGCCAGTTTGGCAACAAACTGCACCAGGCTGAGATCCTGTTCCTTGATCCAGGCAGGCTGCAACAACTCCAGCAGCTCTTCGATACGATGACATTGCATAGACAACCTCTTTAATCTGTCACGTTAAACTCAGGCAACCTTACCCATCAAGGCTACTTCGATTCGATCCCGCCCATTATGCTTGGCCTGATAGAGTGCCGCATCCGCTTTCTGGATCAAATCGGCGATTTTCATGCTGTTATCCGGTATCAGTGTCGCAACACCAAAACTACATGTGACCCGACCGGAGACCAGTGACTTCTGGTGCGGGATGGCCAACTCCTTGAGCGCCTGCCGCACATTGTCCGCCACCTGCAACGCCCCCTGCATGCCGGTGCAGGGCAACAGCAGGGCGAACTCCTCGCCCCCGTAACGGGCCGCCAAATCGTCCTCGCGCCGCTCCACCTCGGCCAGCAACCCCGCCACCTGTTGCAAACAGTCATCCCCCAGCTGATGGCCATAGAGATCGTTGAACTGCTTGAAGTAATCCACGTCCACCAGCACCAGCGACAGCGGCGCCCGGGCACGGTGACAGCGGCGCCAGGCCCGCTCCAGCGAGTCGTCGAGGTGAGCGCGGTTGGCGATACCGGTCAGACCGTCGAGGCGGGAGGTGAGACGCAAATGCTCGGAGACCACCTTCAACTCGGCCACCAGTTCGGCGTTGGAGAAACGGTGGTGGAGCGAGGCGATCTGATCCCGCCGCATCCGGCGCAGCAGGGTCGGCAGAAAGACAAACAGATAGCCCGCCAGCATGCAGGAGACGATCCGCTCTTGCTCGTTGCCATTGCCCAGCTCGAACAGCATTGCCATACCCAGCGGCAGGGCAGAACCATAGAGGGTGCGGCGGCTGCCAAACAGCATGATGGCGCTGCCGGTGAGAATGAGGCTGGCGAGCATCATCATGGCGGCCCGATAGGTATCGGGCAGCTTGTCCATGTAGAGCAGCACCCCCAGCGCCCAGATGATGGAGGTAATAGTCACGCCGATGAAAAGTTCGCGCTCCAGCACTGGCAGCGGTGTCTGGTGCAGGCGGGCTCGCCGCCAGCGCAGGTGCCAGCCCCGGCCAAGCAGCCACAGGAAAGTCCCTGCCAGCCAGCCAAGCGCTTCGGTGGCGGGCAGATAGTCGTGAAACAGCAGACTCCAGCCAAATGCCAACACGCCCAAACAGGGGAGACTGAACGATGCGTGGGTATAGAGCTGGGCCATGATGGCCTGCTTAACCTGGCGTGTCACACTCTGGGTCAACTGAGTACTCCTGTACAAGAGCCGAGCAGTCTACCACTACCCCCTGACCCGCAACAATAAAGCACCGTTTATTAAGAAGTTAGTCAATCATCTGTGGTTTACCCTGCGCTGGAAGGTGAGCCCTTGCTCACCCCTTCTCCAGCTCGTCGAGGATCGGGCACTCGGGATTCTCATCCCCGTGGCAGCAGCAGACCAACCCTTCCAGGGAAGTCAGCATAGCCTGCAGCCCGGCGATGCGAGCGCGCAGATCGACGATCTTCTCCTGCGCCAGCTTCTTCACCTGGGCGCTGGTTCTGTGCTCGTTGCGATAGAGCGCCAACAGCTCCTGACACTCCTCCAGATTGAAGCCGGTCTCCCGCGCCCGCTTGACGAAGCGCAGCTCGCGCAGCGCGCCTTCCGTGTAGCTGCGGTAGCCGTTGTCGCTGCGTACCGGTGCTGTGATGAGACCGATGCTCTCGTAGTAACGGATGGTCTTGGCGGTCAGCCCCGTGGCCTTGGCAACCTTGCTGATGTTCATTTATGCCTCCTTACTGATCGGGTTGGATGCTGGCCCGTGCGCCGCCCTGGGCTGCCAGCGTTTCAATAACAGGGAATTGCTCAATACTGTGATGCTGCTCAGGGCCATGGCCGCCCCCGCCAGCTCGGGGCTGAGGTAGCCCAGCGCCGCCAGCGGAATGCCGATGATGTTGAATACGAAGGCCCAGAACAGATTCTGCTGAATGGTGCGCCAGGTGGCCGCCGAGATATCGATGGCATCGGCCACCAGCCGCGGATCAGATCGCATCAGGGTGATGGAAGCGGTCTCCATCGCCACATCGGAGCCGGAGCCCATGGCGATACCGACATCCGCCGCCGCCAGCGCCGGAGCGTCGTTCACCCCGTCCCCCACCATGGCCACCAGCCCGCGAGTTTGCGCCCGCAACGCCTCGACCTTCTCCACCTTGCCCGCTGGCAGCACGGAGTCAAAGGCCCCATCCAGCCCCAGCTTGGCGGCAATATGGGCCACCGGCGCCGGTGCATCGCCGCTCACCAGCCAGCTGGCGATGCCGCGCTGGCGCAGGGTGGCGATGGCTTCCGGACTCTCGGGGCGCAGGGTATCGGCCAACGCCGCGATGCCGGCGACCGTGCCATCGATGGCCACCCAAACCCGGGTCGCCCCATCGGCGGCTTGTTCATTCTGTTGCGGCTGATCAATGCCGAGCTGAGCCAGCAGGGATCCATTACCGATGGCGACCGCGTGACCCGCCACCTGACCGACAATACCGGCACTGACCCGCACCTCGACCGCTTCCGGCTGGGGCAATGTCGCACCGTTGCCGACCGCCTCGCGCATGGCCAGCGCCAGCGGGTGTTCGCTCGCCTGTTGCAGGGCGGCGGCGAGACGCAGTTGCTCGGCAGTGCCGCTCCAGCTCGCCAGCACAGGCTTGCCCTGAGTGAGCGTACCAGTCTTGTCGAAGATCAGCGCCTTGATGGCGTGGGCCTTCTGCAGGGTATCCACATCCTTGATCAGGATGCCGTGACGCGCCGCCACCCCGGTGCCGGTGACAATGGCGGCAGGTGTCGCCAGCCCCAGCGCGCAGGGACAGGCGATCACCAGCACCGCCACCGCCGCCAGCAGCGCCTGCGCGAAGTCATTGCTGATGGCGTACCACACCAGCAGGGTAAACAGGGCGATGGCCATAACCACCGGTACAAACACGGCAGAGACCTTGTCCACCAGCTGCTGCAGCGGCGCCTTGCCCATCTGGGCGCTCTCCACCAGCGCGATGATCTTGCTGAGGCTGGAATCCTCCCCCACCGTAGTGGCCTCGATCTCCAGCACGCCGGATCGGTTGATGGCACCGCCCAGCACCTTGTCGCCCACACTGCGCGGCACCGGCAGGCTCTCGCCGGTGAGGATCGACTCGTCCAGCTCGCTGGCGCCGCTCACGATTTTGCCATCCACCGGCACCCGTTCCCCCACCAGCACCCGCAGCCGATCACCGCGCAGCACCTCGTCGATAGCGACACTCTGCCAACTCTCGCCGCGCCAGACGGTAGCGGTTTCCGGCCGCAGCGCCATCAGTTCGCGAATGGCGGACTGGGTGCTGCGTCTGGCCCGCGCTTCCAGCAACTTGCCGAAGGAGATCAGAGTGATGATGATGGCACTCGCCTCGAAATAGAGCTGGCCGCTGGCCGCCATGCCCAGCGTTAGCAGCAGATAGAGGCTGTAGAAGTAGGCGGCACTGGTGCCGGTGGCCACCAGCACATCCATATTGGCCGCACGGTTCTTGAGGGCAAACCAGGCGCCGCGATAGAAGCGGGCCCCAATCCAGAACTGCACCGGCGTGGCGAGCAGCAGCTCGAGCCAGGCGGGCAGATGCCAGGGGAACAGTCCAGCCATGGCCAACATCCCCACCAGCAGCGGCAGGGTGAGCAAAGCCGAGACGATGACCCGGGTCTGCGCCTGACGGGCAGTGACGGCCTCCTGCGCTTCCCGCTCCAGCAACTGCTGGCGGCGGCCGCTGGCCGAGCCCTGTGCCAGTTTGGCGCCAAAGCCGAGCGCTTCTATATGTTCACGCAGGGCGGCGGGGCTCTGTGCGCCAGGCACCAGCACGATACGAGCCTGTTCGATGGAGAAATTGACCTCGGCGGAGATGACGCCCGGCAGTGCAGCCAGCATCTTGTTCAGCCGAGCCGAGCAACCGGCACAGGTCATACCGGTGATTTGAAACAAAAAGGTCTCGCTGCCGTAGTCGTAACCCTGACTCTTGATGCTGTCGAGCACCACAGGCAGGCGATCGGGGCTGGCCAGCTCGATGGCCGCCTGCTCCAGCGCGAAATTGACGGTGGCCGTGACCCCGTCGAGTTTGTTGAGGCTGGCCGCGATGCGGCTGGCGCAGTTGGCGCAGCTCATGCCACTGAGCGGCAATTGCAGATGAATGAGGTGTTGCTGTTGAATCGTCATGCTGTTCCTCCCGGGAACCCGTCGGCACCACAAAACGCCGACTGGCAAACCCTAACCTTTACTGTAAGGGCAAGCTCAAGCAGTTCACAGCCGTTTTTAAAACGATGTTGGCAAAACGCGGATAAAAAATGGCGCCACCCTCGACGAGGGTGACGCCATGATCCATCTCATTCAGATACCGTACTGGGCGCGATAAGCCTTCATGGCCACCAGTTGCGCCGCTAGCTCCGGCTGTTCGGCCTGCTTCTCTTCCAGATAGGCGATGAGATCGCTCATCTGGATGATGGCGATGATGTGGGCGCCGTAGTCGCGCTCTACCTCCTGAATGGCGGAGAGCTCGCCCTTGCCCTTCTCCTGACGGTCCAGCGCGATCAGCACACCCGCCAGCGAGGCGCGATTGGCCTGGATCAGATCCATGGATTCGCGGATGGCGGTCCCAGCGGTGATAACGTCGTCCACCAGCATGATGCGCCCCTTGAGCGGGCTGCCCACCAGATTGCCGCCCTCGCCGTGATCCTTGGCCTCCTTGCGGTTGAAGCACCAGGGCACATCCACATCGTGCTGCTCCACCAGCTGCACGGCGGTGGCGGAGGCGATGGGGATCCCCTTGTAGGCCGGGCCAAACAGCACATCGAACTCGATGCCGGCATCCATCAGGGCGGCGGCATAGAAACGGCCGAGGCGGGCCAGATCGCGGCCGCTGTTGAACAGACCGGCGTTGAAGAAGTAGGGGCTTTTACGACCGGATTTCAGGGTAAATTCACCGAATTTGAGGACCTGCTTCTCCAGGGCGAACTCGATAAATTGACGCTGGTAGGCTTTCATTCTGGCTCCTTGCTTGGCTTGTCGTTGTCTTGTGTGGGGGTATAAAAAAACGCGGCCAATGCCGCGTTTTTAAAATCAGGAGAGTGACTGCTTTTGCAGCGCAATGATCTCTTCAATGCCGCCCTTGGCGAGCCCCAGCATCGCCAGCAGCTCCTCATGGGTGAAGGGCTCGGCCTCCGCGGTGCCCTGCACCTCGATGATGCGGCCATCTTCGGTCATCACCACGTTCATGTCGGTCTCGGCGGCGGAATCCTCGATGTACTCCAGATCACAGATGGCTTCGCCCTGATACATGCCGACGGAGACGGCGGCGATCATCTGCTTGAGCGGGCTCTGCTTGAGCATGCCCTTCTCGACCATCCAGTTCAGCGCATCCACCAGCGCCACGCAGGCACCGGTAATGGAAGCAGTGCGGGTGCCGCCATCGGCTTGCAGCACATCACAGTCAACGGTGATGGAGTGCTCGCCCAGCGCTGTCAGGTCTACCGCCGCGCGCAGGGAGCGGGCGATCAGACGGGAGATCTCCAGAGTACGGCCACTCTGCTTGCCGGAGGCCGCTTCGCGGTTCATCCGGGAGTGGGTGGAGCGCGGCAGCATGCCGTATTCGGCAGTGACCCAACCCTGACCCTTCCCTTTCAGGAAGCGCGGAACGCTGGTGTCGACGCTGGCGGTGCAGAGCACGCGAGTGTTACCGAACTCCACCAGCACTGAGCCTTCTGCATGTTTGGTGAAATTGCGGGTAATGGTAACCGGGCGAAGTTGCGCGGCACTGCGATCGCTGGGACGTGACATGGAACGGACCTCTGGGCTGGCTCAAATTGGCGGGGGATTATAAGTGATCCCGCCCCAAATATCAGCCGCTAAAACCACGGCATCGGCTGACGAGCAGGGCAGGGCTGAGTATACTGGCCGCACACTTCATCAAGCCCGGAACAATCAATGATTCACAGCATGACCGCCTACGCCCGCAAGGAATTCAAGGGCGACTGGGGCACAGCCGTTTGGGAAATTCGTTCGGTAAACCAGCGCTATCTGGAAACCTACATTCGCCTGCCGGAGCAACTGCGCAGCCTGGAGCCGGTACTGCGTGAGCGTTTCCGCGCCAAGCTGCAGCGCGGCAAGGTGGAGTGCAACCTGCGTTTCGAAGCCGCTCAAGCCGATGCAAAGCAGCTGCATATCAATGAAGAGCTGGCCAAGCTGATCATCGACAGCGCCAACTGGGTAATGAAAGAAGCGGGCCAGGGCCAGCTCAATCCGGTCGACGTGCTGCGCTGGCCGGGTGTCATGGCTGCCGCCGAGCAGGACATGGACGCGGTCGCCACCGAGCTGCTCGGCGGTTTTGACCAGACCATGGAAGATTTCCTCGCCTCCCGCGCCAGCGAAGGGGCCAACCTCAAGGCGCTGATCGAACAGCGTCTGGCCGGTATTCAGGTGGAAGTGAAGAAGGTGCGCGTCCACCTGCCGCAGATCATCGAATGGCAGCGCCAGAAGCTCACCGACCGTCTGGCCGAAGCCAAAGTGGAGCTGGATCCGGCCCGCATCGAGCAGGAGATCGTCATGCTGGCCCAGAAGATCGACGTGGCCGAAGAGCTGGATCGTCTGGAGATGCACATCAGCGAAACCAACAAGATCATGAAAAAGGGTGGCGCCTGTGGCCGTCGCCTCGACTTCATGATGCAGGAGTTCAACCGCGAGTCGAACACCCTGGGCTCCAAGTCCATCAACGCCGAAGTGACCCAGTCCGCCGTCGAGCTGAAGGTCCTCATCGAGCAGATGCGCGAGCAGATCCAGAACATCGAGTGATGTTTTTCGGCGTTTATCGCTGGTTCAGATGACTCACAAACCCCTGATTTTCGGGGGTTTGTTGTTTTTGCATGTCTTGCATCGTTCTGGATTGTTCGAGCAAAGTGGTATCACCATACGACGTAATTCCACTTCCCTGTAACGTGATCCTGAATCGCTGAATCAGGCAATCAAGAAGCCACTCACACAGAATATCTTCTCGTTCGAGAAGCGATGGGTCCATGACCTGTGTGATACCGCAAGGACACTGCCAGACCAAGCAGGAGGTGATGATGCCCTTGCCAAACGCGGCTTTGCCTCACATCAGGGGCTTGTTCGAACCCTTCTGACGCGATGGCTTATGAGCGCGATGATATTGGCTGAAAAGAGGGCTGCGAATTCTGTGCAGCCTTGCGACCTACCTCGGGCCGTAAGCCAGCATAAAGACGTTAATGGCGCGCTCCACGACCTCTGCCATCTCCTTATCATCCGGGCATGCTCTTGCTCCGAGCAGGAGAGGCTCGAGCATCTCGACTTCTAGCAAGCCTTTGAGGTGCATGGCTGCCGCCCAGCTGTTTTCGATGACACAGAGTTGGCCACTGCGAGATTGCTGTTCAATATATTGGCTGATGTATTGCCAGCCGCGTTGTGGCCCAAGGCGATAATATTCGCGGCCAATATTGGTACGGGCGGACTCATGGACAATCACCGCGCGCAGGCCAATGACGTCCGGATTGAGGATAAAACGCAGGTAGTGAAGGCCTAAACGGGTGATCTCTTCGCGCACCGGCTTGGCCGGATTCATCGACATGAACGCTTCCGCAATCCGCTGCCGACCAAACTCGTCTATCACTGCGGCAAACAGCTCTTCTTTCGAGCTGAAATAGTTATACAGCGTGGCCTTGGACCCACCGGTCCGGTTGGCGATCTCCGACATGGTGGTGTTTTCAAACCCAAGCTGGGTAAACGCTTCCCTGGCCACATCGAGGATCGCCTGTCGCCGTTCTTCGCTTTTAACTCTCATTGCAAACCTTCATTAATGAACTCATCAGTCTAGTTTTGCTTGACGAAGAGGCTTTGTCAAATTATAACTAAACCGTACAGTTCAGTTATCAGGAGTACATGTGTCATTCCTCTCTCGTGACGTTGCAGACAACCATTCGCAGGGTTGGCGAGTCTGTTGTTGGTCCCTGTTTGCCCTGCTCAGTGGTTGTGCCCATCAACCTGATCTGCCCAGCGAGGCCCTTGCCAGCGCCGATACCCTCGAGCACAGCAAGAGTTTGCTGGCAGCTCGTCAGGACAGCTGGCCTCAATCCAGCTGGTGGCAGCGTTACCATGATAATCAGCTCGATCAGCTGATCCGGGAGGCACTGCACCATGCGCCGTCTCTGGCCATCGCACAGGCCCGTCTGCACAGTGCCGAGGGGATGGCAAGACAAGCCGGAGCCAGTGAGATGCCGCAGCTCTCTGTGAGTGGTGATGTCACCCGGCAGCGGGTGAGTTACAACTACAGCTCACTGCCACCGCATGGCTGGAACACGTTTGGCAGCGGTATGGCGAACTTTAGTTATGAGTTCGACTTTTGGGGCAAGAACCGGGCCACGGTGGAAGCCGCGCGCTCGACGCTGGCTGCCAGCGAAGCGGAGCAGGCCGATGCCGAGCGGGTGCTGGTCAGTGCCCTGATGCAGTCCTATGTCGAGCTGGCCCGTTTGTACGCCAATCGCGACACAGCCGCAGAAGCGCTGAAGATCCGCAGTGAGACCGTCAGCCTGTTCCAGCAGCGTTACAGCAACGGTCTGGAAACCCTGGGGTCGGTGCGTCAGGTCGAGTCACTCAAGGCGAGTGCCGAGCAAGAGTTGCTGGGAGTGGAAGAGACCATAGTGCTGCAGAGCCATGCCATTGCCGCCCTGCTCGGTAAGGGGCCGGATCGCGGACTGGCTCTGCAGCGCCCGGCGCTGGCCATGACCTCGGTGTTTGGTTTGCCGGACAGCGCCGGTATCGACTTGCTGGGGCACAGACCGGATGTGACCGCTGCCCGCTGGCGTGTTGAAGCTGCCGCTCAGGAGGTTGGTGTCGCAGAAACCCTGTTCTACCCGAACGTCTCGCTGTCAGCCTTCTTTGGTAACCAGTCGATGGGGCTCGACAAGCTGCTCGAGTCCGGCTCGCAAACGGCGGGGGTCGGTGGAGCCCTCTATCTGCCGATCTTTACCGGCGGCAAGCTGGACGGTCAGCTGGACAGTGCCCGTGGTCGCTATCAAGAAGCCGTTGCGCAATATAACCAGACCCTGACCCAGGCCATGCAGCAGGTGGCCGATGCCGTCACCAGCCAGGATGCGCTCAAGGCACGGTTGATCCAGTCCCGGACTGCGGTGGATGCGGCCGAAGATGCCTACCGGATTGCCAATAACCGCTACAAGGGCGGGTTGTCTACCTACCTGGATGTGCTCAGTGCCGAGGCAGCCTTGCTGCAGAGCCGTCAGGTACTGGTCAACATGCAGGCCCGTGCTCTCTCCATTGATGTCTCGCTGGTCCACGCACTGGGTGCGGGTTACAGCGTTGCCCACTCTTGATAAAAGACAGGAAATTCAATTGTATGTCGCAACAAGTTCAACACTCCGACTCCGCTGCTGAGCAGACGTTTGATGCCCGTGAGGCCAATGCCCGGCGGCGTCGTGGCTTTATCGGGCTGGCTGCCGCCGTTGCGGTCGCGGCCGGTGGTTATGGCGCTTACTGGTATTTCGTCGGCTCGCATTATGTCTCGACCGACAACGCCTACACTGCGGTCGAGCTGGCCGAGGTCACTCCGGCAGTGGGCGGGATCATCAAGCGTATTCAGGTGGTCGATACCCAGCATGTCCGTAAGGGTGACCTGCTGGTCGAGATCGATGACACCGATGCACAATTGGCATTGGCACAGGCTGAGGCCGATCTGGCGCTGGCCAAGCGGCGGGTACACAGCTACCAGGCCAATGACGAAGGGCTGGCGGCGCAGGTGAAGGCGCGCGAGGCCGACCAACTGCGAGCCCAGGCGCAACTCCAGGCGGCTCAAGCCGACCTGGATCGGGCCAGGGTGGATTTTGACCGTCGTGCCGCCCTGCAGGCCTCCGGTTCGGTATCGGGCGAAGAGCTGACCAATGCCCGCAATGGATTGATTCAGGCCCAGGCCAATCTGAGCGCGGCGCGCGCCTCCTCGGCGCAAAGCGTGGCCAACGTACACTCGACCATCGGCTCGCAAAAGGCCAATGCGGCGCTGATCCGGGACACCACGGTGGATACCAACCCGGAAGTGCTGCTGGCCAAGGCCCGTCTTGAGCAGGCCAGGGTCGATCTGTCACGGACCCGCATTTTTGCCAACGTCGATGGAGTGATCGCCAAGCGTCAGGTACAGGTGGGTCAGCGCGTACAGATTGGCGCACCGTTGATGAGCGTGGTGCCCCTGCATACCGTGCACGTGGATGCCAACTTCAAGGAGGTGGAGCTGCGTAGCGTCAAGATCGGCCAGCCGGTCGAGATCACCGCTGACCTCTATGGCAACGAAGTGGTCTATCACGGCACGGTGAGCGGCTTCTCCGGTGGCACCGGCTCGGCGTTTGCCATGATCCCGGCCCAGAACGCCACCGGTAACTGGATTAAGGTGGTGCAGCGTTTGCCGGTTCGTATCGAGCTCGATCCCACCGAGCTTGCCCGTCGTCCGTTGCAGGTGGGGCTGTCGATGATCGCCACCATTGATACCCGTGCCGAGGCGCCCGGTCCGGCACTGGCCGAGCGTACCCACACCGATGACCGCAAGCAGGGCTGAGGAGATACGTGATGCAACATGTCGCTGAGCCGGCCCCGCTGCGCGGAGCACAACTGGCATTAGGCGCTGGCATCCTGGCGATGGCCAACTTCCTGGCGGTGCTCGACACCACCATCGCCAACGTGTCTGTCTCCAACATTGCCGGTAGTCTGGGCACCTCGACCAGCCAGGGCACCTACGTCATCACCTCTTATGCGGTAGCCGAGGCGATCTCGGTGCCGCTGACCGGCTGGTTGGCGTCGCGCTTTGGTCCGATCCGGGTGTTTGCTACCTGCTTTATCCTGTTTGGTCTGTTCTCGCTGCTGTGCGGCATGGCCACCAGCATGAACATGCTGGTGCTGTTTCGGGTCTTTCTCGGGTTGTGCGGGGGGCCGCTGATGCCACTGTCGCAGACCCTGATGATGCGCATTTTCCCCAAGGACAAGGCGCACGCGGCGATCGGGATCTGGAGCATGACCACGCTGGTCGCACCGATCATGGGGCCGATTCTGGGCGGGATCCTGTGTGACCAATACAGCTGGCCCTACATCTTCTATGTGAAGGCGCCGTTTGCCCTGCTGGCCGGAGTGATGTGCTGGAAGCTGTTGCGACCGTTCGAATCAAAGACCCTCAAGCTGCCTATCGACAAGGTGGGACTGGTGTTGCTGATCGTCTGGGTTGCGGCGCTGCAAATCATGCTCGATGAGGGCAAGGATCACGACTGGTTCGAATCGACCCGGATTGTGACCCTGGCGATCATCGCGGCCATCGGCTTTGTCGCCTTCCTGATTTGGGAGCTGACCGAACGCAATCCGGTGGTCGATTTGCGGGTGTTCCGTCATCGGGGCTATCGCACCAGTATGCTGACCCTGTCACTCGGTTTTGGTGCCTTTTTCGGCATCACGGTACTGACCCCGCTATGGCTGCAGATCTACATGGGCTATACCGCCACCATCGCCGGTTATTCGACGGCCATGATGGGGATTCTGGCGGTGTTCCTGGCGCCCTTGATTGCCAATCTGGCGACCAAGATCGATCCGCGGCCCATGGTGTTTATCGGTGTGCTCTGGCTGGGCGGTTGGACCCTCTACCGCAGCCACGCCAACATGGACATGACCTTCTGGCAGATAAGCTTCCCCATGTTCTTTCAGGGGATCGGCATGCCGCTGTTCTTTGTGCCGCTCACCGGCATTGCGCTGGGCAGCGTGCTCGCCCGTGAAATGGAGTCCGCCGCCGGTTTGATGAACTTTATCCGGACGCTCTCCGGCGCGGTGGCCACCTCCATGGTCAACACCGGCTGGGAGCGCGAGACCCGCTATGTGCGGGCCGAACTGGCCGGACTGACCGACCGCGCGGGCGACACCACCCAGGCGATGCAGATGGCAGGTGCCGGGGAGCAGAGCAAAGGTACCCTGGAGTGGCTGCTGCAAGGCCAAAGCGTGATGGTGGCCACCAACAAGATCTTCATGATTATTGCCGTGCTGTTTTTCGTGGCTGCGTTTGCCATCTGGCTGGCGCCCCGCCCGAAAACACAGGTAGACACTTCCGTAGTGCACTAGGTCCCTCAGCCCTGAGGAGACCACGCCTGAACAGGTCGTTCTGTTCAGGCTTTTTTTCATTTTTCGGCCATAGGGTTTGTCGCCAGCCGTCGGTGGATCAACGGGCGGGAAGCACCCTAGCCTCTCGGCATCACCAGTGCCGGTTGGTGAGGGTCGCTCAGCCGCTCGGCCAGATAGTCCACCAGCAGCCGCACCTTGGGGGATTGGTGGCGGTTGTGGGGGTAGAGCGCCCAGATCCCCTCGGCCGGGGCCCGCAGTTCGGGCAGCAGTTCGATCAGTTCGCCACGGGCCAGATGGTCGCTCACGTAGTAGTCCGGTAGCTGGATGATGCCGATCCCCTTGAGCGCCGCGTCCAGCAGGGCGTGGCCGCTGTTGCACTGCAACAGGCCGCGCACCCGCACGCTGTGAGGACGGCCATCCAGAGTGAAATGCCACTCGTCGCTGTTGCCCACCAGACTGGTGTGGCGGGTCAGCTCGGAGAGGCTGTTGGGCATGCCGTGGCGAGCGGTGTAAGCCGGTGAGGCGCAGACATAGGGCACCCGCTGCGCCAGCTTGCGCGCCACCAGTGTCGAATCCTTGAGATGGCCGAGCCGCAGCGCCAGATCGTAGCCTTCGTGCACCAGATCCAGCAGCTGGTTGGTGAGGTTAAGGGTCACCTCCAGCTGGGGGAAGCGCACCATGAAGTCGTTCACCAGCGGGGCGATGCGGCTCTCGCCGTAGGAGACGGGGGCCGTGATGCGCAGCGAGCCTTGCGGCACCGCCTGATGGCGCCCCACCGCCAGCTCCGCCTCGTAGAGGTTGTCGAGCAGCTGACGGCAGTGGCGATAGTAGATCTCGCCAAGCTCGGTGAGCCGCACCTGACGGGTGGTGCGCAGCAGCAGCTTGGCCTGCAGCCGATCCTCCAGTTGGGCCACCTGACGGCTGACTTGCGCCACCGACACCCCCAGCTTGCGCGCCGCCGGGGTAAAGCCCCCCTGCTCAGCTACGCTGACAAATTCACAGATCCCTTCCCAGCCGAACATTATTACCTGTGTGTAAAAGTGATTTGAGATTTGCCCTCATTATCACCAAATCGGCGGGAAACTACACTGAATGTCCGAACTCATCTCTGTTCACCCTGCTCAACAAGAAGGATGTCATTCATGGCACAGGTTCAAAGCATCAAGTGTAAAGCCGCCATCGCCTGGGGCCCGGGTCAGCCCCTCTCCATCGAAGAGGTGGAAGTCATGCCGCCGCAAGCGGGCGAGGTGCGGGTGCGCATCGTCGCCACCGGCGTCTGCCACACCGATGCCTTCACACTGTCTGGTGAGGATCCGGAAGGGGTCTTCCCCTGCATTCTCGGTCACGAGGGGGGCGGCATCGTCGAATCGGTCGGCGAAGGGGTCACCAGCGTCAAGGTGGGCGATCACGTGATCCCGCTCTACACCCCCGAGTGCGGCGAGTGCAAGTTCTGCAAATCCGGCAAGACCAACCTCTGCCAGAAGATCCGCGCCACTCAGGGCAAGGGTCTGATGCCGGACGGCACCACCCGCTTCTCGAAAGATGGCCAGCCCATCTATCACTACATGGGCACCTCCACCTTCAGCGAATACACGGTACTGCCGGAGATCTCCATCGCCAAGGTGGACCCGGCCGCCCCGCTGGAAGAGGTCTGCCTGCTCGGTTGCGGCGTCACCACCGGCATAGGCGCCGTGATGAACACCGCCAAGGTGAAGGAGGGTGAGAGCGTCGCCATCTTCGGTCTGGGCGGCATCGGCCTCTCCGCCGTGATCGGCGCCCGTCTGGCCAAGGCCGGTCGCATCATCGCCATCGATATCAACGAGAGCAAGTTCGAGCTGGCCCGCAAGCTGGGCGCCACCGACTGCATCAACCCGAACGATTACGACAAACCGATTCAGGAAGTGATCGTCGAGCTGACTGACGGCGGCGTCGACTTCTCCTTCGAGTGCATCGGCAACGTCAAGGTGATGCGTGCGGCGCTGGAGTGCTGCCACAAGGGTTGGGGCGAGTCGGTCATTATCGGCGTCGCCGGAGCGGGTCAGGAGATCAGCACCCGTCCATTCCAGCTGGTGACCGGCCGGGTCTGGCGCGGCAGCGCCTTCGGCGGGGTTCGCGGTCGCAGCGAACTGCCGAGCTATGTGCAGCGCTACATGCAGGGTGAATTCCGCCTCGATGACTTCATCACCCACACCATGCCATTGGAGCAGATCAACGAGGCGTTCGAACTGATGCACGAAGGCAAGAGCATCCGCACCGTCATCCACTACTGAGCTTGATCACCCCGCCCGCCTTCGTGGGCGGGGTGCAGGAGTCCTTCGATGAATCTGGAGATTATCAGCAGCAACAAGAGCTTCGGCGGCTGGCACAAGCGCTATCGCCACCGCGCCAGTGTGCTCGGCTGCGAGATGAATTTTGCCATCTATCTGCCGCCTCAGGCCCTCACCGGCCAGAAGGTGCCGGTGCTCTACTGGCTCAGCGGCCTCACCTGCACCGATGAGAACTTCATGCAGAAGGCGGGCGCCCAGAGCATCGCCGCCGAGCTCGGCATCGCGCTGGTGGCACCGGACACCAGCCCGCGCGGCGACGGCGTAGCGGACGATCCCAGTTATGACCTCGGCATGGGGG
Organism: Aeromonas sp. YN13HZO-058; assembly: GCF_001921245.1. Lineage (NCBI taxonomy): Bacteria > Pseudomonadati > Pseudomonadota > Gammaproteobacteria > Aeromonadales > Aeromonadaceae > Aeromonas > Aeromonas sp. YN13HZO-058. The sequence continues at coordinate 103,515 of NZ_MQSY01000009.1, forward strand.
CAGGCTTTTACGTCAATGCCAGCCAGAGCCCCTGGCAGGCGCACTACCAGATGTATGACTACGTCACCCGCGAGTTGCCCGAACTCATCGAGACCCACTTCCCGGTCTCGACCCGGCGCGCCATCAGCGGCCACTCCATGGGCGGTCACGGGGCACTGATCGCCGCGCTGCGCGAGCCGGGTCGCTACCGCTCGGTCTCGGCGTTCAGCCCGATCTGCCACCCGAGCCGCTGCCCCTGGGGCCAGAAGGCGCTCGGGGCGTATCTCGGCAGCAATCCGCTGTTGTGGCAGGAGTGGGATGCCTGCCAACTGCTGCGCCACCAGCCGGTCACGCCGCTGCCGACCCTGGTGGATGTGGGGCTGGACGACCCCTTCCTCGCCGAGCAGCTGCATATCGATGCGCTGGCAGAGGTGGCCGCCAGCAAGGGGTGGCCGCTAGAACTCAACCGCCACGAGGGCTACGACCACAGCTACTACTTCGTGGCGAGCTTTATCGAGGCGCACCTGCGCTTTCACGCCCGCCATCTCTGATCAACACAGGCCCGTAACGGGCCTGTTTCAGTTGGGGGTTGTGGTGATCGGTTGGCATCAGCTGCCGACACGACTCACATCGCCGGAACCGGCGATCTCGCTACGCAGTCGGGGATCGCCCCAATAGCTGACCGACCCCGAGCCCGCGATGCCGACCTTGAGCAGATCCTGCGCCCGCACCTCCACATCTCCGCTGCCAGCGATATTGACCTCGACCTCCTGACCCTTGAGATTGCCCCCCTGAATATCACCCGACCCGGCGATGTTCAGCGTGAGAGCTTTGGCCGATCCCTCCCCCAGATCCAGACTGCCCGCACCGGCAATATTGCCTTCCAACCGGTTCATCTCCAGCCCGCTGGCTGTCAGGTCACCGACCCCGGCCACCGACAGCACCAGCGAATCCCCCTTGAAGCCGCTCAACTCGCCACTGGCAATGCCCGCCAGCGCCAATTCATGGAGCTCGGGCAGGGTGATGGTGAGCTCCAGCGGTTCGGTGGGGTCGAGCCGATAACCCTCCTTCACCTCGATCTCCAGCTTGTTGCCGCTCTCGGTCAGCTCCAGATAGGGCAGCAGGTTCTCCTGCCCCTTGATCAGGATGCCGCGCGGCTCGCCCGCCACCAGATAGAGGGTGGCAGGCACGCCTGCCAACACCCGGGTCACCCTCTCGCCCAACGGTTGCTGGCGCTCGATCACGGCGCCAGCACCGCTGATCCGGGTTTCGTCCAGCCAGTTGCAACCACTGAGCCCTGCCACCAGCATGACAACCATCATCCACTTCATCACCACTCTCCTCGTTATCTATTGGCCATCCGGGGCCAATTGGTTTTCATGCTTTGCAAAGCGTGCGCCAAAAGATCAACTGCATGATTCAAAAGGAAATAACTATTTCCCCCTGCACCAATCTCAGTATTTAGAGAGTCATTTAGACCATATGTTGGTGAAAATGACCATCCTCGAACGGATATGTTTATGGCTGATTGGCGGGTCGCCCTGCCGGTCACTATGCTGACAGCCCGTGGCAATTTTTGATTGCCGTACCGATCTGTTGAGCCAATAGTGGTACTTCGTGCGTACCAAGCTCTCTATTGCGGTAATGTCATTACCACTGTCTTGTCAGTCTTCACTGCCAACAAGGAGTCAGAGCATGACCCAAGCAAGCCCTCTCTATGCCACTGCCGTCGGTCTGCCGGAACCGACTCGCACCCCGTTGCTGATCGGCAACGATCCCGAGCAGAAACGGCGCGAGCTGCTTGGCTACTTCTGCCAGACCTTCGATCTCTACGACTCGCTATTCGACTGTCTGGCCGATGAGCGCGCCTGGTTCAACAAGGCGATCCCGCTGCGCCACCCGCTCATCTTCTACTACGGCCACACCGCAGCCTTCTTTATCAACAAGCTGCTGGCGGCGCGCCTGATCGACCAGCGGCTGGATGCCCGCATCGAGGCCATGGTCGCCATCGGGGTGGACGAGATGAGCTGGGACGATCTGGACGAGACCCACTACGACTGGCCCAAGGTCACCGAGCTGCGCAGCTATCGGGCCAAAGTCCGTACGCTGGTGTGCGACTTCATCCGCCAGATGCCGCTCACCCTGCCTATCGACTGGCAGAGCCCGGCCTGGGTGATCCTGATGGGGATAGAGCACGAGCGCATCCACCTCGAGACCTCCAGCGTGCTGATCCGCCAGTTGCCACTCGCCTGGGTGCGGCCGCAGCCTTATTGGCCCGCCTGTACCGAAGCCCGCCACCGCATTGACCAGGTGCCCGCCAACAGCCTGCTGCCGGTGGCCGGCGGCAAGGTGCGCCTTGGCAAGCAGGACGCCACCTACGGCTGGGACAACGAATATGGCGAGCGCCATATCGAGCTGGCCCCGTTTCAGGCCAGCCGCATGCTGGTGAGCAATGCCGAGTACCTCGCCTTCGTACAGGCGGGCGGCTACGACCAGCAACAGTGGTGGGATGAGGAGGGGTGGGGCTGGGGCCAGTATGCCAAGGCGCAGATGCCCACCTTCTGGGTGAGTGATCCTGCCGAGCCCGGGCAATTGCAGCTGCGGCTGATGACCGAACAGGTTGCCATGCCCTGGGACTGGCCGGTCGAGGTGAACCAGCTGGAGGCGGCCGCCTTCTGTCGCTGGAAGGCGGCCCGGACCGGCCTCCCCATCCAGCTGCCGAGCGAGGCGGAATGGATGCTGCTGCGCGAGCAGCTACCCGGCGATCAGCCGGACTGGACGGAGGCCCCCGGCAATATCAATCTGGCCCGTTTCGCCTCCTCCTGCCCGGTGGATGCCTGCCCGCAAGGGGAGTTCTTCGATCTGGTGGGCAATGTCTGGCAGTGGACCAGCACCGCCATCGATGGTTTCGACGGCTTTAAAATCCACCCGCTCTACGACGACTTCTCCACCCCCACCTTTGATGGCAAGCACACCCTGATCAAGGGCGGCAGCTGGATCAGCACGGGTAACGAAGCGCTCAAATCATCCCGTTACGCCTTCCGGCGTCACTTCTTCCAGCATGCGGGTTTCCGCTATCTGGTCTCCCGTTATCAGGAACCCGTTATCGTGAATCCCTATGAAACCGACACGCTGGTCGCTCAGTACCTCGACTTCCAGTACGGTCCGAGCCACTTCGGGGTAGCCAACTACGCCAAAACGCTTGCTGATCTTGCTGGCGAGCTTTGCAGCAACCACCAGCGGGCGCTGGATATCGGCTGCGCCACCGGCCGCGCCAGCTTCGAACTGGCCCGTCACTTCCAGCATGTGGACGGGGTCGACTACTCCGCCCGCTTCATCGATGTGGCGCTGGCCCTCGCCAGCCAGGACAGTTTCCGCTACGCCATTCCGCTGGAGGGGGAACTGGTGGAGTATTGCGAGGCGCGCCTGTCGAGTCACGGACTGGGGGCGAGTGAGGCTGAGCGCATCCACTTCAGTCAGGGGGATGCCTGCAACCTCAAGCCCAAATATGACCACTACGATCTGGTGCTCGCCTCCAATCTGATCGACCGGCTGCGAGAGCCCGCCCGCTTCCTGCGGGACATCGCCCCCCGGCTGCGCAGCGGCGGCCTGCTGATGCTCACCAGCCCCTACACCTGGCTGGCGGAATATACCCCACCCGCCAACTGGCTCGGCGGCATTCGCGAAAACGGCGAGGCGCTCACCACCTATCAGGCGCTGCAACGGCTGCTGGCGGCGGAGTTCGAGGAGCACTGCCCGCCGCGGGATGTGCCTTTCGTCATCCGCGAGACCGCCCGCAAATACCAGCACACGGTGGCGCAGCTGACCGTCTGGCGCAAACGCTAATCCGCCAGTCGGCATGCAGATGAGAAGAGGGAGGCCAACGGGCCTCCCTCTTGCTATGGCAGTCAAAACGGCGCGAGTATCAATGCCCCTGCTCATGATAGCGACGGGCCAGCACAGCGCAGACCATCAGCTGGATCTGGTGGAAGATCATCAGCGGCAGCACCATGACGCCGACGCTGGCGGCGGGGAACATGACGTTGGCCATCGGCACTCCGTTGGCGAGGCTCTTCTTGGAGCCGCAGAAGACGATGGTTATCTCGTCCGCCTTGTTGAAGCCGAGGCGACGGCTGATCCAGACGTTCCAGCAGAGCACCAACGCCAGCAAGACGCAGCTCAGCAGCACGATACTGGCCAGATCGTACCAACCTACTTGACGCCAAATCCCCTGCACCACCGCCTCGCTGAAGGCGACGTAGACCACCAGCAGGATGGAGCTCTGATCCAGCTTGCCGATCATCGGCCGGTGGCTGTCGACCCAGCGGCCGATCAGTGGCCGCGACAGATGGCCGACCACAAACGGCAACATCAGCTGCACCATGATGGCCTGAATGGAGTGCCAGGTATCGATCCCCTCCCCCTGCACATGGATCATCATCCCCACCAGCACCGGCGAGAGGAAGATACCGAGGATGCTGGAGGCCGAGGCGCTGCACACAGCCGCCGACACATTCCCCCCCGCCATCGAGGTAAAGGCGATTGCCGACTGCACGGTGGCAGGCAGGGCGCAGAGATAGAGGAAGCCGAGGTAGATGGCCGGACTCAGCCAGCTAGGCACCAGCGGCGTAAGCAGCAGCCCGAGCAGCGGGAACAGCACGAAGGTGCTGAGCATCACCACCAGATGGAGCCGCCAGTGGCCGAGGCCCGCCAGCAGGTTCTGGCGCGACAGTTTGGCGCCATGCATGAAGAAGAGCAGCGCCACCGCCAGCTTGGTCAGCAGACCAAACCAGACGGCCACCTGCCCCTCGCAAGGGAAGAGGGAGGCCAGGGTGACCACCGCAATCAGCACAACAGTAAAGGGATCCAGACGCACAGGGGGTCTCCATCAGAGCGCATCCTGCCTCCGTGGCGGAAGGTCAGGAGCGGGGAGGACAAGAAACACAACAGGAGGTGTCTGGCACCTCCCGCTGAAACGAACCCCCAGCTTACCGTGATAACCAGGAGGCGCAAGGTTGAGCAACGACCAGTGGATAGAGTGAAATTAAACATGCTAGGATCCCCCCAGTCCTGACAGGTACAGGACCAAAAGGTGGTCGCCCGGCACCTCCAGCTGAATATCCCCGCTCAGGATTGCGCCAAGGGTGGTATCAACCAGCACACCCGACCAATCATGGATAAAGATCCAGGCAGTCCCGTATCAGGATGAGGCGGCTGCAGGTAAGCAAGTTTTACTAAAACTACCGGGTGGTACCACGCAAGATTAGCCGGCTGGGCACCAATACTCGCTGTGGTACAGAGCGCTGATCTCGCAGCCGTTCGACCAGCAGATTGATCCCTTGTGAGCCCATCAACTCGGAGTGGATCCGCACAGTGGAGAGGGGCGGGAAAGTGAACTTGGCGGTGGGGATGTCATTGACGCTGATAAGTTCAATCTGGATCCTGTAAGTCCAATTGTGTAACCGCCCACGAATAAGTAACTTTTTCAAAAGGATACCTTCGTGGGTAAGCAAATGGACCAAGACACACTCAAAGCACTGGCCGCTGAGCTGGCCAAAGACATCAAATCTGAAAAAGATCTCGGCACCCTCACCCAACAGCTGATCAAGCTCACCGTCGAGACCGCGCTCAATGCCGAGATGGACGAGCATCTGGGCTACGAGAAACACGCCCCACAAGGCCGCGGGACCGGAAACAATCGCAATGGCTATTCCACCAAGCGCCTAAAAGGACAGCACGGAGAGGTCACCATCCAGGCGCCTCGTGACCGTAACTCGTCCTTCGAACCTCAATTTGTCCGCAAGGGCCAGTCCCGCCTGACCCAGATGGACGACCAGATCCTCGCCCTCTACGCCAAGGGCTTGAGCACGCGCGATATCGTGGACGCGTTCAAAGAGATGTATGACGCCGACATCTCGGCGGGGCTGGTATCGAAGGTGACCGAACGTGTCATCGAGCAGGTCCACGAATGGCAAAACCGGCCGCTGGATCCGCTCTATCCCATCGTTTATCTGGACTGCATTGTGCTGAAGATCCGCGCGAACCAGCGGGTGATCAACAAGTCGCTCTATCTGGCACTGGGTATCAATATGGAGGGTCACAAGGAGCTGTTGGGCCTGTGGCTGGCCGAGACCGAAGGGGCAAAGTTCTGGCTGTCGGTCCTGACCGAGCTGAAGAACCGCGGCCTGGAAGACATCCTGATTGCGTGTGTGGATGGTCTCAAGGGCTTCCCTGATGCCATTGCCGTGGAGTATCCCCAGACCAAGGTCCAACTGTGTATCGTCCACATGGTCCGCAACTCGTTGCGCTACGTCTCTTGGAAGGACTACAAGGCGGTGACGGCTGAACTGAAGCAGATCTACCAGTCTGCGACGGAACGTGAGGCTCAGCAGGCGCTGGCGGCCTTCGGCGAGCGCTGGGATAGCCAGTACCCGCAAATAGCGCGCTCCTGGCAGGGTAACTGGGATAATCTGATCACGCTGTTCGATTAGGCTCTGTCCCAATTACATGTTGAAAGGCTAATCTTGAAGTAGGCCATCACCTTGAGGTCTACCATCATGGATACCCCAGCCTTTCAACACCTCTTGTCTCTCTTTC